>NZ_JBZQJF010000339.1:0-12553 GCF_059905295.1 Mangrovibacterium sp. | reverse complement strand
GCAAGACAGGGGCGGTAAGCTTTGTCGTAAATATTGGATATTCTGCATTATCCATTTTCAAAGGGGGCAAGGGCCAAGCCAGTATTACGCATGAGATGCGAAGTACTTTGTCATCTATTGGGGATTAATCAATATTATTGGATCACTTGATTACTGGATTGAAAGAGCTGCAAGTCGACTCAAATTCCAGGTTTTTAATTCCAAATTTCAAAAGGGAGCAACCAGCAACCAATAACTCGAAACTTGAATAACCGAAAAAGACCGAGAATTGCACTTTCTTACTTTTACATTTCTTATTGGTTATTCGATATTTTTCATTTTCAGAGGTCAGGGCTAAGCTGTCCAATGGCATAAATATAGTTCAGGGCTCTTAAGGGAGGTAAACAAAGGCTTTAGTTTTAATTTCTGTTGAAAAATAGCTTGAAGTTAAGGTTTCTTGCGGCTACAGTATTATTTTTGCAGATCAAACTAAGATCGCTAACAGACATTATTGAATGAACGAAATTATTAAGGTTGAATCGTTTTCGGAGAATGTGGTGAAGCTGGTGGTTAAGTCGCCGCGTATCGCTCGTTCCCGCAAACCTGGTCATTTCATTATATTGCGCATCGACGAGCATGGCGAGCGTATTCCGTTAACTATTGCTGCAGCCGATGAAAAGGCCGGAACTATTACGCTGGTTGCCCAAAAAGTGGGTGTAACATCAACCCGGCTTTGCGAGATGAAACCCGGTGAGAAAATACTGGATTTGGTAGGTCCTTTGGGAAAAGCTACGCACATTGAGAAAGTGGGAACGGTACTTGCTTGCGGCGGTGGTGTAGGGGTGGCCCCCCTGTTGCCAATTGTTGAAGGTTTTAAGAAAGCCGGAAACCGGGTGATAACCATTTTGGCTGCCCGTAGTAAAGATTTGATCATCCTCGAGGATGAAATCCGAAAATGGTCGGATGAGGTTATTGTGATGACCGATGACGGTTCGTATGGCCGTAAAGGGCTGGTTACAGCCGGTGCCGAAGAAGTAATTAAGCGCGAAAAGGTTGATGAGTGTATCGCCATTGGCCCGGCAGTGATGATGAAATTTACTTCCTTGCTGACCAAAAAATACGAGATCCCGACTCAAGCCAGCCTGAATGCCATCATGGTTGACGGTACAGGCATGTGTGGCGCTTGCAGGGTGAGTGTAGGCGGTCAAACCCGCTTCACTTGTGTAGATGGCCCCGAATTCGATGCCCATCAAATTGATTTTGATGAATTAATGCTTCGTTTGGGAGGTTATAAGGAAGAAGAAAAGGAAGCTTTTGAACGTTATCATCAATCTGTAAATGCCTAATCATGCAGGAATACCTCAAACAACAACGTGAACAAGCGTGGCGGGTAGAGCTGCGTGGGAAAATTAAGAATAAAGAGCGTGGCGAGATGGTTCGCGTGAAAATGCCGGAGATGAAACCGGAAGTGCGGGTTTGTTATCAGAACCGCGAAGTAAACAAGGGACTAACTGTAGAGCAAGCCGTAAAAGAAGCACAGCGTTGTATGGACTGTGTAAACCCGACTTGTATTGAAGGTTGCCCGGTGAGCATTAATATCCCGAAATTTGTCAAGAATATTGAGCGCGGCGAATTCATTGAAGCCGCCAAAACATTGAAAGAAACATCGGCTCTGCCAGCTGTTTGTGGTCGTGTATGTCCGCAGGAAAAGCAGTGCGAAGCCAATTGTTTCTATACTTTAAAATTGAAGAAAGATCCGGTAGCGATTGGTTACCTGGAGCGTTTTGCGGCCGACTTTGAACGCGAAAGCGGACAAATGACGGTGCCCGAAACAGCTCCTAAAAATGGTCTTAAGGTTGCAGCAATCGGATCAGGTCCCGCGTCATTAGCCTTTGCAGGCGATATGATTAAGCTGGGCTACGATGTTACCGTATTTGAAGCACTGCACGAAATTGGTGGCGTGTTGAAATACGGAATTCCGGAATTCCGTTTGCCGAACAAGATTGTCGATGTTGAATTGGCCAACCTGGAAAAAATGGGCGTTCGCTTCGAGCGTAATTTTATCGTAGGTCGCACTGCCAGTTTCGATGATCTGAAGGAAGAAGGATACAAGGCTTTCTTTGTTGCCAGTGGTGCCGGATTGCCTCGTTTTATGAATATTCCGGGTGAAAACTACAACGGAATTCTCTCGTCTAATGAATACCTGACCCGGGTAAATCTGATGAATGCCTCGGATCCGGACTTTGATACCCCGGTATTAAGAGGCAAGAATGTTGCCGTAATTGGCGGTGGTAATACGGCTATGGACTCCGTTCGTACTGCCAAACGTTTAGGTGCCGATCGGTCTATGATCATTTACCGTCGTTCGCGTGAGGAAATGCCGGCTCGTGTGGAAGAAATTCACCACGCAGAGGAAGAGGGAATAGAATTCATCAACCTGGCCAACCCCACACAGTACTTTGCCGACGATAAAGGACGGGTAAATCGCATGCGCGTTCAGCGGATGGAACTGGGAGAACCCGATGCATCAGGCCGCCGTCGTCCGGTTGTGATCGAAGGCTCGGAATACGATATCGCTGTTGATGTCGTGGTTGTCGCAGTTGGTGTATCACCTAATCCATTGGTCCCGTCCGAGTTGCCTCAGTTAAAGGTGAGCCGTTGGGGAACCATCGAGGTGGATCCGGAAACCATGCAAAGTTCGATGCCTGAATTATTTGCCGGCGGCGATATTGTACGCGGTGGAGCTACGGTAATTTTGGCCATGGGCGATGGACGCCGGGCTGCTGCAGGTATGCACAAATACCTGCAAGGAAATTAAAAAGCAGCAGGTTTTTTGACCTGTTGTCTGTTATTCAATTAAAAACTGATACGAACTAAATACAAATCACATGGCGAATTTGTCAACCCGTTTCTTTGGCTTGGACTTAAAAAGCCCCATTATCGCTGGAAGCAGCAGCTTAACTGCAAAAGTTGATCAAATTGAGAAAATAGCAAAAGCCGGTGCTGGTGCGGTGGTGTTGAAATCGCTGTTTGAAGAAGAAATTCATTTACAGTTTGAAACTGAATTGAATTCACCAAAAGAGCTTGCTCCTGATCCGGAGTACCTCGATTATTTCGACTATGTCATTAAAGAAGAAAGCCTGAAACGCTATCTGAAGTTGATTGCGGATGCGAAAAAGGTTGCCGATATTCCGGTTGTAGCAAGTGTAAACTGTACCACTTCAACCGAATGGGTACAGTTTGCCCGTAAAATTGAAGAAGCCGGAGCCGATGCTTTAGAGCTGAATCTATTCATTGTTCCATCGAACGAGAATAAAAGTCATTCTGCGAACGAGCACTTCTACTTCGATACTGTTACGAAAGTGTTGGATGTGGTGAACATCCCGGTTTCGGTAAAAATCAGTCATTACTTTTCGAACCTGGCCAAAGTGGTTAGCGAATTATCGCATACCGGTATTGCCGGTATAACCTTGTTCAACCGCTTTTATTCGCCCGATATTGATATTGATGCCGAAGATTTGGTGCCTGCTGAAATTCTGAGCAGTGGAAACGAATACTTGCTGCCATTGCGCTGGACGGGTATTTTGAGTCCAAAATCAGCTTGCCCTCTAGCGGGAACAACCGGTGTACTTAAGGCAGAAACAGCTATTAAGTTCTTGTTGGCCGGAGCTAATGCGGTGCAAATCGCATCTGTTATTTATGAGAAAGGTCCTGAGGTAATTGAGAAATTCAATGACCAGATTAGTCAGTGGATGGACAAAAAAGGCTATGAAACAATCGAAGAGTTTAAAGGTAAATTGTGCCTGAAAACGAAGCAGATTGATGCTTGGGAACGGGTTCAGTTTATGAATTACTTTGGAGGTTTTAGTTATTAGGTTTTATTTTGTTGTCTACGGCACATTTGTTGCGGTGGCGGAAGAACAAACCAGCAAACATTGAAAAGATACCACATGAAATATTCCCTTTTGCTATCAGGCCTACTCTTGTGCGGCTTTTTTGCCGTTGCACAACCAGCGCCGTCAGCACAACAGTATGTTAGCTATACCGTGAAACAGGGTGAGACCCTATATTCGCTAAGTAAAGCTTTCGACCTGAGTCAGTCTGACTTGATCGCTGCCAATCCGGCATTAAAGAATGGCTTAAAATCGGGGCAGCTGTTGCATATTCCTGTTCCGGAAAAACCATTGGCTCAGGAAGAGCTGCCTTCATTTCTGACCTATAAAGTAAAAAAAGGGAATACCCTGCATTATATTGCCAATCGCTTTGGGGTTACTGTTGAAGATATTCTGAAATATAATCCGCAGGCACGCAATGGTATTCGCAAGAAAGATGTGTTGCGCATACCGGATCGGGCTGACCTGGAACGTATCCGCCGAAAAGCAGATACAGTTCGCAAAATTGATTTGGCAAAGGAACCCGAAACGGTCAATCATATTGTGAAACCCGGAGAAACCCTGTATGGTATTTCGCGTCAGCATAAGGTGGCTATTTCAGACATTATCAAATTAAACCCGAAAGCCGGGGAACGTTTGGCCGTTGGTATGACGCTGAAGATTCCTGTACAACAGGAGCAGCCGGGAACTGCGGTAACAGCTGAAGAGGCCACATCGGGAGATAATATGGCGGTAGAGCCGGGATCATTTTTTGTGCATTTGGTACAAAGCGGGGAGACTTTCTGGAGTTTAGAGCAAAAATATAATGCTACCCAGGAAGAATTGGAGGCCTATAACCCGGTGTTAAAAGAAGGATTAAAAACTGGCTTGCGTATTCGCATTCCGTATAAGAATGTTCCTGATTTTAAAGTAGTGCCGGAAGATAAGAGTGCTTTCGATAAGTATACCGTTCAGCGTGGTGAAACCGTGTATGGTTTGGCTAAACGATTTAAATTAAGTATTGCCGAATTGAAACAGGTGAATCCGGTGCTGGAATATCGTGGTCTGGTAGAAGGTGAAACCATCCTGATACCCAGGGAAGAACAAAAACAAGCAAGTGCAGAAACGCCCAACGCAGATCAACAAGCTACTTTCACGTATTCGAATCCAACGTCTGATGATCAGCAGGGAGAGGAAAATTACCGCTATTCGGTAGCTTTTAGTCCTGAAGATGCTCCGGCCGTTTGCCAACCGAACCCGGCGGCTCGTTTTGAGAAATTCGATGTCGCCTTGTTGTTGCCTTTATATCTGGATGCCAACGATACCGTTAATCGTGTACGCGTGTTGCCGGATCCTAAAGCTCCTGATTACGAAGATCAGTTGGCGATGATGACTGACTCATTTCGAATCCGGGATAATCGAATTGTTTATCCCCGTTCGGAAAGCTTCCTCGAATTTTATGAAGGAGTTTTATTAGCTGTCGATAGTATGAAACAGGCTGGAATGAACGTAACCTTGCATGTTTTCGACACCAACCAGAGTGCTGCAACGATTAATTCTATCCTATATCAACCAGGTTTCAGAGATGTTGATTTGATTATCGGTCCGGTATTTCCGGAGCTGCAAGGACCTGTTGCTGATTATGCGAAAGCTCGTGGTATTCCAATGATTTCTCCGCTTTCATCATCGGGAAATTTGGAGAATACTAATCCGTATTATTTCAAGATTAATCCAACGAAAGAATACCTAATTCAGAAGACTTCAGACTATATAGCTGACGAGTATTTCGATAAAAACCTTGTTGTATTATCGATGGGGAATTACCAACATTTGCCCGAAGCACAGCTAGTTGATCGAACTCGAGAGAAGTTTTTCTTTTCGCCCTATCGCGATCAAAGCAAGCAGGTGATGTTCCATGAATATAACCTGGAAAGCGAAGGATCGCTGGGACTTTCCCGTATTTTGCAGAAAGATCAGGATAATGTCTTTATCATTCCATCGGCTACCGAAGCACAGGTTAGTGTAGCAGTTACTAATTTGAATGCCGCTGCTGAAAACTATCCTGTAACATTGATCGGATTGTCAAACTTTCAGCGTTATAAAAGTATTCAAACAGAGTATTACCATCATGTACGGATGAATTTGTTGAGTCCGTATTATGTGGATTATAAGTCGCCGCTTGTAAATCGTTTTATTTCGAAATTCAGAAGTAATTATAGTGAAGAACCCTCGCAATTTAGCTACCAGGGCTACGATGTAGCGTTCTATTTTATGTCGGCTTTATTTGACTATGGTAAAGATTTCATCGGATGTTTACCTTATCATCATGCCGACTTGACACAGGGGGAATTTCAGTTTGAAAAAGTTAACCGGGATGGTGGCTACATGAACGGAGGCTTATTTATTCTGAAATATGAACCTGATTATTCCATTCGAATGAAAGGAATAATAGGGCGACCGCTTTACCAGATAAGCGGCACAAACTAAAGGGAAAGGGGAATAGGCAAAAGCTTATTCCCCTTTTCTTTGAATTATTTTCTAGATCAATCCATTTGTTGGTTCGGCATTTAGGAAATCAAGACATGGGTGTCTTGATTTCCTAAATTAATCCTTTCTGTGATGTGTTTAATTCAGTTTGTTGTCAAGCCAAATGACTGGTATTTCTTTCAATAGAACACAAAAAAACCGTCCGGGTACTCCGAACGGTTTAATATTGTAAGCTAATGTCAGGCAGATATGCCAAACATTTAATTTGCTTTTCGACTTAGATGTCTTCTTTCTTTGTCAACATGTTAACAGTTGAAATTTCAAGGAAAGTAGAACCACCACCGATACCGAAGCTTCCTCCTACGTAAACGATTTGATCGTCTTCTTGAAGTGTGCCTTTTTCAGTAAGTGATTTTAAACAGTTACGAACCATTTTGAATTTGTCTTTCTTCGGCTCAATCACATCAGCGTAAACACCATACGAAAGTGAAAGAATACGAGCAACATGAGGCTCATAACACTGTGCATAAACCGGTTTAGATCCACGGAATGCAGCTAAATAGCGTGCTGTTCTTCCTGTTTTTGTGTTGGTAACAATTGCTTTGCTCGACAATTCCTTTGAAGCCTGGATAGCAGCTTCTGCCAAAAATGCAGGAATTTCATCTTCTACCAAAGGAATTGCAATATCATTACGCTTGTCTTTGCTTTGCTCAACTTCGTTAGCAATGCTGTTCATAGTTCTTACAGCTTCAATAGGGTAGTTACCATAAGCAGTTTCACCACTAAGCATAATTGCATCGGCACGAGAGAAGATTGCGTTGGCAACATCACTCACTTCTGCACGGGTTGGACGTGGGTTATCAATCATGGTATGCAACATTTGAGTTGCTACGATAACCGGTTTTTTACGTTCAACACATTTTCTGATTAGTTGACGTTGAATTCCAGGAATTTTTTGAGCAGGAATTTCAATACCCAGGTCACCACGGGCAACCATCACACCATAAGCATGATCCAAAATTTCATCGATATTTTCTACACCATCCAGGTTTTCGATTTTTGCGATGATTTTGATCGGGCTGTTGTATTCGTCAAGAATCTTTTGAACAGCTAAAACGTCAGCTGCATTACGAACAAAAGAGTGAGCAATAAAGTCAACACCTAGTTCTGCAGAGAATTTGATGAATGCTTCATCTTTCGCAGAAATTGAAGGTAATTGAACTGTGAATCCAGGAGTGTTCACACTTTTCTTATTCTTGATTTTTCCTTTGTTGTCTACACGACAAAGAACAAAGTCAGCCTCTTTTTCAACAACAGTCAATGCTGTTTCTCCATCGTCAATCAGGATTTGTTTACCTACTGGGATTTCGATGTGCATTTTGTCGTAAGAAACGCCAAAGAATGGACGTCCGGCTTCACTTTTTTCACGGTTAAGACCAGATACTTCAACGATGTCTCCTTCAGCAACCACAATTGGTTCATCAATACCTGTAGTACGGATTTCCGGACCTTTGGTATCAACCAAAATAGCGATTTTATCAGAAACAGAACGTACGTTGTCGATCAACGGTTTTGCTGAATCAGGAGTCATGTGAGCGGTGTTCATACGAACAACGTTCATACCGGATTCATGCAGGGTTTTTAAGAACTCATGATCACATCTTAGATCAGAGATTGTAGCTACGATTTTTGTGTGTTTCATTTTTCGAACGATATAAATATATGGGGCTTCAAAAGTAGCAATTTTATTGAAGTGTTCTAAAACATTTCAATAAGGAGGCAATAATTAAACACAACGTTAATTTTTAATGAAACTTTCAATTCCCAGGCGATATGAATCCAACCCAAAACCCATGATGCTTCCCTTGCAAACCGGACCAATGAGCGATTCATGCCTGAAATTTTCACGGGTGAGAATATTCGAAATATGTACTTCAACGACAGGGGTATTTACGCCGGCAATTGCATCCCGAATTGCCACTGATGTATGAGTGTATGCACCGGCATTAATTACAATACCATCATAACTAAAACCAACTTCATGAATCTTGTTGATCAGTTCCCCTTCAACATTCGATTGGTAATATTCCAATTCGATATTGGGATATTTGCTTACTAATTCATTGTAATATGTTTCGAAACATGTATCTCCGTAGATTCCTTTCTCTCTCTTGCCTAACAGGTTCAAATTAGGTCCATTGATTAACAATATTTTCATTTTTATTTCACTTTTTTAAAAAATATAGTAACTTTATCGATCCAGAATCGTATTGAAAATTATGTAATCTTGGGGAAGAAACTACTTTTCAGTTGATTGCTGGCTGTGAGACTCTTTTGAAGGGTCAAAATTATTGCATTTTGTTCGTACAAAAAAATTAATTTTTTTATTATGAAATGGGAAGATAGTAAAAAAGGATTTGAGACGTTTCTGAGATTGGAGAAATCACTTTCTCAGAATTCGATTGCTGCGTACATCAATGATATCAATAAGTTGATGGCGTTTTTAGATGAAAATTTCAAGCGTTTAACGCCGGAGAAAGTTCGGATTAATCACTTACGAAATTTCATCGAGTACATTAATGATCGCGGAGTTAGCCCACGTACGCAAGCTCGTACAATTTCGGGTATTAAATCATTCTTTAAGTATTTGCTTATGGAAGGAAAAATTAACAGCGATCCTACGACTCTGCTAGAATCACCAAAAATTGGGCGTAAACTTCCGGATGTTTTAACTATGGAAGAAATTGACCTGATTATTGATGGTGTTGATTTGGCCAAAGCAGAAGGACAGCGAAACAAGGCGATGTTAGAGACTTTGTACAGTTGTGGTTTGCGGGTGTCTGAATTGGTAAACTTAAAAGTGACGAACTTATTTTTCGACCAGGGCTTTATAAAAGTTGAAGGTAAAGCTGAGAAAGAGCGGCTGGTGCCTGTAAGCTCTAAAGCTATCGAAGAAATTACGAAATATTTGCACGGTTATCGTAAAACATTAAAAATTAGCCCGGAGAGTGAGAATGTATTATTCTTAAATAGAAGAGGTAAGAAATTGAGCCGTGTAATGATTTTCACAATTATTAAAAACCTGGCTGAAAAGGTTGGTTTGAACAAGAAAATCAGTCCTCATACTTTCCGTCACTCATTTGCAACTCATTTAATTTCAGGTGGAGCTGATTTAAGAGCCGTTCAGGAAATGTTAGGCCACGAATCTATTTTGACAACTGAAATTTATACGCATTTGGATCGGGATTATTTGAAAAATACAATTACACATTTCCATCCGCGCTCTTAGTTTGCTATAAAATAAAATACAAGGAAAAACAGGAAAAGTATTCTCTGATTATATGTTCTTTAAGACAGCATTTTCTAAAAATGCTGTCTTTTTTTTTATTAGCTTGCTAAGAACTTGATAAACAGGCTTACTTACAAGCATATCGTTCTAATAGTATTGAAATAACATCAGGAAAGATGTTTTATATAAATTTCTTAACTCATTTAATATGAAAAGATTAGATTTATCAAATTATGGCATTCAAAATGCCAAGGAGATCATTTATAACCCATCTTACGAGTTACTATTTAAGGAGGAGACTGAGCCCGGTTTAAGCGGGTTCGAGAAGGGGACGGTTACAGAGTTAGGAGCGGTTAATGTTATGACGGGAGTCTTTACCGGAAGATCTCCAAAAGATAAGTATATCGTTTACGACGATACGACTAAAGACACAATTTGGTGGACCTCGGATGAAGTGCCAAATGACAATAAGCCACTTTCGCCCCAGGTGTGGTCCGAGTTAAAATATTTAGTAGCCAATCAATTATC
Organism: Mangrovibacterium sp.; assembly: GCF_059905295.1. Classification (NCBI taxonomy): domain Bacteria; kingdom Pseudomonadati; phylum Bacteroidota; class Bacteroidia; order Marinilabiliales; family Prolixibacteraceae; genus Mangrovibacterium; species Mangrovibacterium sp. Next base: position 2,398 of record NZ_JBZQJF010000339.1, on the reverse strand, counting down.
GGGGAAGAAGCTTTATGTGATGGATACTTTTTGCGGGGCAAATCCAGATACACGTTTGAAGGTACGCTTTATCGTTGAAGTAGCCTGGCAGGCTCACTTTGTCAAAAATATGTTTATAAGACCTACTGAGGAAGAATTGGAAAATTACGGAGAACCTGATTTTGTTGTTTTGACCGGTTCTAAAACGACCAATCCGAATTGGCAGGAGCAGGGTATGCACTCCGAGAACTTCACTGTTTTTAATTTAACAGAAAAGATGCAGGTGATTGGTGGTACATGGTATGGTGGGGAAATGAAAAAAGGGATTTTCTCCATGATGAATTACTATCTGCCGCTAAAAGAGATTGCTTCGATGCACTGTTCTGCAAATGTTGGCAAGGATGGAGATACCGCAATCTTCTTTGGGCTTTCTGGGACAGGAAAAACGACCTTATCAACCGATCCTCATCGAAAATTGATTGGTGACGATGAACATGGTTGGGATGATGAAGGCATATTTAATTTTGAGGGTGGATGTTATGCCAAGACTATTCGACTGGATAAAGAGTCGGAACCGGATATTTACCATGCAATTAAGCGAAATGCGCTTTTGGAGAATGTAACAGTTGACGAAGGTGGAAAGCTCGATTTTAATGATGCATCGGTAACCGAGAATACCCGGGTTTCCTATCCTATTTATCACATTGACAATATCGTGAAACCGGTATCCAAAGCCGGACATGCTCATAAGGTGATTTTCCTTTCAGCAGATGCTTTTGGTGTTTTACCTCCGGTCTCAAAGTTGACTCCGGAACAAACAAAATATCATTTTCTATCTGGTTTCACAGCTAAACTGGCTGGTACAGAGAGAGGAATTGATGATCCTCTACCAACGTTTTCAGCTTGCTTTGGTTCAGCCTTTTTAAGTCTTCATCCAACAAAGTACGGAGAAGAGCTAATTAAGCGCATGGAGCAAAATAATGCTAAAGCCTACCTCGTTAATACCGGATGGAATGGAACCGGAAAGCGCATCTCCATAAAAGATACAAGGGCTATCATTGATGCAATTCTGGATGGTTCAATAGAACAAGCTGAATCCAAAACAATCCCGATTTTTGATTTGGAAGTCCCAATTGCATTGCATGATGTTGATCCGGGAATTTTAGATCCTCGTGACACTTATAAAAACAAAGATAAGTGGCATGAAAAGGCGATTCACTTAGCTGAACTTTTTATCGCGAATTTTAAAGATTATACCGATAACGAGGAAGGGCGAAAACTCGTGAAAGCTGGACCGCACATTGAGATGGTTCGGTAAAAAAATAAGAGCTTCCCAATTGGGAAGCTCTTATTTTTTATGCTTGAAATTATAAGGGTCTCTTACATCAAGAAACTTAGCAGGATACCGGCTGCAATTGCAGAACCGATTACGCCAGCTACGTTAGGCCCCATCGCATGCATTAGCAAGTAGTTTGTTTTGTCGTATTCCAAACCAATTACTTGTGATACGCGGGCACTGTCAGGAACAGCTGATACTCCGGCATTACCGATCAGCGGGTTGATTTTGTTTCCTTCTTTCAGGAATAGGTTGATAAACTTCACGAACAATACACCTGCTGCTGTTGCAATGACAAACGAGAACGCACCTAACACAAAAATACCGATTGATTTCATGGTCAGGAAAGTCGTTGCTTGCGTTGACGCACCTACCGTTAAACCTAACAAAATTGTTACGATATCGATCAACGGTCCTTTTGCTGTATCTGCCAAGCGTTTTGTTACACCACTTTCTTTTAATAGGTTACCAAAGAAAAGCATACCTAGAAGTGGTAAACCACTTGGAACAATGAATGTGGTGAGAAGCATCCCGGATATGGCAAAGATCAGCTTTTCCTTTTTGGAAACTGCACGTGGTGGTTTCATCCGGATTACGCGTTCCTTTTTGGAAGTTAGCAGTCGCATAATTGGCGGTTGAATAACCGGAACCAATGCCATATATGAGTAGGCCGAGATAGCAATTGCACCCATCAGGTCCGGTGCCAATTTCGATGAAATAAAGATTGCAGTAGGACCATCAGCACCACCGATAATACCAATTGCACCAGCTTCAGTTGGACTGAATCCAAAAGCTAATGCAGTACAATAGGCACCAAAAATACCAAATTGAGCAGCAGCACCAATTAAGATCAACTTTGGATTTGAGATCAAGGCTGAGAAGTCAGTCATCGCTCCAATACCAAGGAAGATCAGAGGAGGATAGATCCCTTGTGCTACACCAAAGTATAAATAGTTGAGTACACTACCTGATTCATAAATACCAATTTTAAAGCCAGGCGTGAAAGCAATATTGCCGACAATAATACCGAATCCGATCGGTATAAGCAGCATGGGCTCAAATTCTTTAGCAATTGCCAAATAG
>NZ_JBZQJF010000338.1:0-2547 GCF_059905295.1 Mangrovibacterium sp. | reverse complement strand
CGTTTAGTGTTCCCCGTAACATGAGCGAACTGGTTTGGGCTGGCATTGCACTTAAAAACCGGATATTCCTGGCAACAGGTGCTGTGGTTTTTATTTTGTATGGTTTGTTCAACCTGCAAAAGCGTGAAAAATTTATTTAGTAAATCTCCTGAAATTAGGGTAGTTGGGTAGTAGCAATTACCTTACTGATAAATCAATAGTTTAGTTAAGAGAAAAGGCTCCGAATGGAGCCTTTTTATTTTTTATTTGAGAAGTTAAGTCCTAACTAGTTCGATTTCTTCACATATTGGGTGAGAATTACGATCTGTTGACCGTTTACTTTTCCTTCAATATGCTCGGGATTATCAGCAACCAACGAGATGTTGCGAACGGCTGTTCCGCGTTTGGCTGTAAAACCGGCCCCCTTAACAACTAAATCTTTAACCAATACTACAGTATCCCCTGCTTTCAGTACAGAACCGTTACTGTCAACATGCTTGGCACCATCTTCAACGACTCCTGACTTAGCCCAGGCCAAGGTTTCTTCGTCCAGGTACATCATGTCCAACAGATCAAATTGTTTCAATTGAGTCAGCAAGCGCCACGCCAATACCTGAACGGCCGGAACAGTGCTCCACATGCTGTCATTCAAACAACGCCAGTGGTTCGCATCCATCGTTTCCGGATCTTCAATCTGACTGTTGCAAGTTGAACACAGCAACACACATTTGTCGCTGTTATTTTCGGTTACAGGCGGAAGTGCATAAACAACCAGTCCTTCCGTATTGCCGCAAAGTTCGCAAACCGAACCACTGCGTTCTTTTAAAGCTTTTTCGATACTCATCTTGTTGATTTTGAATGGGCGGCAAATTAACTGCCTATAATTTTTTTGAGCGCGCAAAGATAACCGTTTATTTGTAAATTGAAAATCAGTCAGTTCACCAACGCTCAAAGTACTTCGACCAAAACTTTCGAAACCTTGTGCTGTTATTCTACGATGAAGAGTCATCCGATGGTTACTAATGGTCATTGGGAATCATTAAGTCCTCCTTAATTTCTAATAAGAATAATAAAGGACATGACCATTGATAAACTATTAATGTTTCTGTTGAAATAAACAAAATTGGGAAATGAAGGAATACGACATCGATAATTATAGCTTTCGCCCCCTGATAAAAGAAACATGGTGGGCCTTTGCTCAACTTTTTGAACCCAACGGGGCCTGCGATGGCTGTTGGTGCATGTGGTGGAAACAGAATACAAAAGAATACAGTGCAGGACGCGGTGAAAATAACCGCAAGGCAATACGCCAATTGGTTATTGATGATGAAACCTTAGGGTTGCTGGCCTTTTCGCCTCAAGGAGAAGTTTGTGGCTGGATAGCTGTTGCTCCCCGAGATAAATATAAACGATTAGAGAATTCTCGTACCTTAAAACCAATCGATGACAAACCGGTGTGGTCAATTACCTGCTTTTTCATTAACCGTAATTTTCGGCGTATGGGCCTTGCCTCCAAATTAGTGAAAGCTTCCCTCATATTTGTAAAAGAGAAAGGCGGAACAATTGTCGAGGCCTACCCGACCGTCGTCGACAAAGGACGGGTTTCTTCCTCTTCCATCTATAGCGGTGTACCCCAAATCTTCGAAAGATTGGGTTTTGAAAAAGCAGGCCAAGGCGGGAAACGCTGGATTATGCGTTATCGGATTGTATAACTGCTAAAATCACTGGCGCTCCTGTAATTTTTCCCAGGCGTGCTTCTTCAGAAAGCTGTCTTCCACATGGCTTTCCATTTCCTGAAACAAGGCATATGGAGCCGTGAACGACAAAATCTCCCGATCGACACTCGCACGTACGGCAATATCGAAAAAGCCAATAATACCCCGCGGCTTTTCTTGCTTTCCCTCCTCGTAACCAAAAAGAACAGACTGACAAGCAGCGCAGAAAGGTGCAATAACGCTCTGACTAACTCCGCGATTGTAATCAGCCATCACAACCAAGGCTGATAACTGATCCGGGTTGACAAAGAAGATGATCATCTCGGGTTTGTCCTCTTCTGCCAATAAATCCCAGGGCTTAAACAAAACATATTCGGCAGCAACATCGGTCATCGGTACCGAATTTACCCAACTGCGGGCCAGTTCCGGATTCTTATAAAAACGCTCTCCTTCCTCCATTAAGGTACCCGCACGCCCCATTTGAGCAGCAAACTCTTTATTTCCGGTGGAAAGAAGACAATCAATGGGAAACTGTCCGTAACGGTCGCCGAAGCCCAAACCGGTTCCTCCGCCCGGGCAACTATAGCTATTCCTGTCGAAATAAGCCACACGGTTCTTCTTACTGGCGGCAACCATCATGGCTGCCACACAACCACCCATTCGGTTATCTTTAAAGTGAAGTCCTTCTTCCGGCTTATCATCACTTAAGATTACAGCAACAGGTTGCATTTTTAGTTTTAAAGCATCAATCAATTCACTTTTCATAGTCAATTTACCTCCTGCTTTTAAAAATACTGATATTCGTTGTTTGTCCGAAATCATTGGTTGCAAAACATATTCAGCGATAAACGAT
>NZ_JBZQJF010000337.1:0-9599 GCF_059905295.1 Mangrovibacterium sp. | reverse complement strand
TTTCTTTTTGAAAACAACAGTACCATCAATCAGGGCAAACAAAGTATGATCTTTTCCCATACCTACATTATTACCAGGATTGTGAGCTGTACCACGCTGACGAACCAAAATGTTGCCAGCCTTGCAAACCTGACCGCCGTAGATTTTTACGCCAAGTCGTTTACTTTCCGATTCGCGTCCGTTCTTCGAACTACCGACACCTTTCTTATGAGCCATGGTTAATAAATGTTTTTAAGGGTTATCCAATAATTTCTTCAATCTGAATTTGAGTCAAGTACTGACGGTGACCGTTTTTCTTCTTGTATCCTTTACGACGTTTCTTTTTGAAAACAATCACTTTTTCACCTTTTAGGTGTTCCAATACTTTAGCTTTTACTTTAGCACCTTCAACAACAGGAGTACCAATTGCGATAGTTCCATCATTGTCAGTTAAAAGTACTTTGTCAAATTCTACAGCTTCGCCTTCTGCTGTTTCAAGGCGGTGAACAAACAATTTTTTGTCTTTTTCAACACGAAATTGTTGTCCTGCAATTTCTACAATAGCGTACATCAATTGAACGTTTAATAATTTTGTCCGGAAGGCGGGATCCCTGTCTTCAAAAATCCTCTTTTTAGAGCCTACTCGAAACTTTCGGACTGCAAAAGTAGATATTTTTTGATGACTACCAAACAATTAGAAAGTTTTTTCGACCTCAAACCCAAACTTTAACAGGCCTCAAAAGATTGTAAGAAAGTCGATTAATTCAAACCCAAAGAGAACTACTTACCAAAATAACGATCCAACAAACTGAAGGGAACCAATTAAACAGGGACATTTTAGCCCCATAACAGCTTTATTACACTAAAACAATTGTTATATTTGTTCCATTCATCCCCCGATGTTTTATACTTTATGCATAAAATTCGATTAAACATTTTAGGCTTATCAGTTAGTCAGACTCAGTCTGGTGCTTATGCTTTGGTTTTAGCAGAAGAAGAAGGCGACCGTCGTATCCCTATCATCATCGGTCCGGTTGAAGCACAAGCAATTGCGATTCAACTGGAAGGTTTAAAACCACCTCGCCCATTAACCCACGACTTATTCAAGAATGTTGCTGTTGCTTTCGACATTAATGTAACGGAAGTGGTCATCTACAAATTGGAAGAAGGAATCTTTTTTTCGGAACTGGTTTGCGAAATGGGTGCCCAGGAAATTCGTGTTGACTCCAGAACGTCCGACGCTGTAGCATTAGCCTTACGATTTAAATGTCCCATTTATACAACCGAGGAAATCCTCCGCAAAGCAGGTATAATTTTAGACCCCGAAAGCCCATCGGACGTTGAGTTCACGCAGCAAGCCTCACCGGAGCACAAAGGTGAGTCTGAATTTGAACGCTACAACGAGACCGAGCTCAATGAGATGCTGGATGAATCCATCCGCAACGAAGATTACGAGCGGGCCTCCAGGGTAAGGGACGAGCTCAACCGACGAAAAAAATAAGACGAAAATAATTCGCAACCCCATGAAACAGTTCACCCTTTGGATGATGTTGTTGATTTTTACAATCGGCACATTTCCGGCACACGCAGCTACACAAGCCGATACTGCCACGTCGGTTCCCGGCGCAGTCGTACAGGCTCAAACTGAAAACGAGGCTCCCAATACGCCACAAGTCGAAAAGGCAAAGAAAGCCACCGCCAACATCCTGTTATCCCGCGATCGGGAACACGCATTCAGTATTCAAACCATACTGAGAGGTTTGCTGGGCATGATCGTTTTGCTGGCTATCGGCTGGGTATTCTCGAAAGACCGGAAAAATATTCCTTGGAAAACTGTCGGGGTAGGATTGATTTTTCAGATCGTCCTGGCAATCGGTGTCCTTTACGTTCCTTTCATCCGGGTTGGGTTTGAATTTTTCGGTAAGATCTTCGTGAAAATTCTCGATTTTACCAAAGTCGGGAGCGAGTTCCTCTTTGGTTCACTGGTCGACAGCTCAACCTTTGGAACCATTTTCGCTTTTCAAATTCTACCAACCATCATTTTCTTTTCGGCACTAACCAGCCTGCTATTTTACTGGGGGATCATTCAGCGGGTAGTATGGGCGATGGCTTGGGTATTTACCCGTTTAATGAAGCTGTCGGGAGCAGAATCGCTGTCGGTCGCCGGAAATATCTTTCTTGGCCAAACCGAATCGCCCTTGATGATTAAAGCTTATCTCGCCAAGATGAACAACTCCGAAATCATGCTCGTGATGACCGGAGGAATGGCAACTTTGGCAGGTGGGGTTTTGGCTGCATACATCGGCATGCTGGGTGGCAACGATCCCGTTCTTCGGCTCGAGTTTGCCAAGCATTTGCTAACAGCATCGGTAATGGCAGCACCTGCTGCTGTAATTTTTTCGAAAATGTTGGTTCCTAATACCGAAGCTGTTAACCAGGAGGTAGAAATAAGTAAAGATAAAATAGGAAGCAATGTTCTGGATGCCATTACAAACGGAACAAGCGAGGGCTTAAAACTTGCCGTAAACGTAGCCGGCATGCTCCTGGCGTTCTTAGCCTTAATCGCTATGCTGAATTACATTCTCGGCTTTGTTGGATCGATGACTCATCTGAATGAAATCATTGCAACCAATACAGACGGGCGATTTTCTGAGCTTTCATTGCAATTCCTGCTAGGCTATTTATTTGCCCCCATTATGTGGTTAATTGGGGTTTGCTCTCAGGATATTATGCTTGTTGGTCGTCTGTTAGGTGAAAAACTGATCCTCACCGAGTTTATCGGATACATCAGCCTTTCCGATTTAAAAGGTGCCGGAGCATTTATGGAGCACAAATCCATCATCATGGCAACCTATATTCTTTGTGGTTTTGCCAACTTCGCCTCCATCGGGATTCAAATCGGGGGAATTGGAGCACTGGCTCCGGGAAAACGTGTCGTTCTATCCAAACTCGGCATGTATGCCCTTTTGGCCGGAACCCTTGCCTCATTAATGTCTGCTACAATCATTGGGATGATTCTAGGCTAAAAAAACTAGCCTTAAATAATATATTGAAAGATTCTTATCAGCTCCTTTGTGTTCGGGTAAGAATCTTTCATTTTAGCAGCCAACGCAAACAAATCAAGCACTGCAGATTACGCATTGCAAGGTTACAATAAATCAGATGTTTTTAAAACCTTAACATATTGGTTTTAATATTCGTAACAGAGGTTAGTATTAATCAAAATCTCTCCGTTATGAAGCAAATCACATTTTTCGTACAGATTATGATGGTCTTTTTGCTTCTTGCCGGTTGTAATCAAAAACCTCAGATCGGGTTATTAATGGATACAATTGCCAGGGAACGTTGGGTAAAAGACCGCGACGCCTTTGTTGAAAAGGTGGAAGAAAACAAAGGAACAGTCATTGTAAAAGTTGCTGATTCCAATCCTGATGTACAGTTCCAGCAAGCATTGGAACTAATCAACCAAGGTGTTGATGTATTAGTTATTATACCTGTGGATATGGTCGTTGCCGAAGGAATCGTGAAAATGGCCAAAAGCAGACATATTCCTGTCATTTCCTACGACCGTTTAATTCGGGACGCCGATATCGACTTCTATGTATCTACCGATGCGATTGATATCGGAGAAAAACAAGCCCGGTTTCTAACATCCATTGAACCATCAGGCAATTACGTACTAATCGGTGGTCCAACAAGTGACAATAACTCCTATCAACTATACTTAGGATGGATGAATATCCTTCAGCCACTGGTCGATAAAGGGGATATTAAAATTGTCGGAAACAAATTTGTCAAGCACTGGGATTCAGACGACGGCTACCAAATGATTAAAGGAATCATTGACAATGGAACAAAAATCGATGCCATCATTGCAGGAAACGATGCCTTGGCAAGCGGGGCTATTAAAGAGCTCCAGCAGGCAGGTCTCGCCGGAAAAGTATTGGTTGCCGGACAAGATGCCGACATTGGTGCCATCAGGAATATCATTTTGGGCAATCAAACGATCACGGTATATAAACCGATTGTTTCTATGGCCTACAATGCTGCCGATGCCGCAATAAAATTAGCGAAAGGAAAAAATCCATCTGATAATATGAGCTATACCGTAAACAACGGTCACCGCTTAATTCCCGCTGTTCTCCTGACGGGGCAAGTTGTAAACAAGCAAAATATCAGAATGACAGTAGTATCTGAAGGGTTTGTCCAAGAACAGGAGATATTTGAATAATACTATCTATCTAAAAACCCTTTGCTGAAGCGCGTACTTATGTTACGCGCTTCTTTTTTTGTCCACCTCCTCCTCAATTGCAAACGTTCGTAAACGTACAGCTCTGTTTTCCTTCCAATTCTGTAAATAATCGTTAATCCTGTTCGAGCTCCGTTAAGCAATGTTAAACAGAGAATCATCAGAAAGCATTCTTTTTAAATTCATTTCCCAAAATTAAAAAACCGCTTTAAATGGATATCGTAGTTGATCAAGTTACCAAAATTTACGGTATGCAGAAAGCCATTGACACGTTAAGCTTCAGTGTTAAAACGGGTGAAGTTTTGGGCTTTCTGGGACCTAACGGAGCAGGGAAATCGACCACAATGAAGGCAATTACCTGTTACCTTTCTCCCAACGAAGGAGATATTAAAGTTGGAGGGCTATCGGTGAAAGAAAGCCCTGATGAAGTCAAAAAACACATTGGTTATCTTCCCGAAAACAATCCGCTTTACTTCGACATGCCAGTGATCGATTATTTAAAATTTGCAGCTGAGCTACAAGGTGTGCCTCCCGAATTACTGAACGAGCGCGTTGTCGAGATGGTGAAAATTTGTGGTCTGAAAGACGAAAAACACAAAAAAATCCGCGAGCTGTCAAAAGGGTATCGCCAGCGAGTTGGTTTAGCTCAGGCCCTGATTCACGATCCGGAAGTCCTTGTTTTAGATGAACCCACCACTGGGCTTGACCCCAACCAAATTGTGGAGATCCGGGAACTCATCCGAAAGATTGGCCGGGAGAAAACCGTCATCTTAAGCTCCCATATCCTTGCAGAAGTCGAAGCAACCTGCGACCGGATCCTCATCATCAACAAAGGCAAAATTGTTGCCGACGGAAGCCCTGAACAACTTCGCAAACGCGCAAAAGGAAACGAGATTCTTCGCCTGCAAATCCCCAATGGCGACAACCAACAAATATTCGATGCCTTAAAAGCTTTACCAACCGTTTTAACTGCAGAGTGCATTAGCCCCAGTGAAAATCGCTATGAGATTCACAGCAAAGACGGCATGAACTCAGCGCAGGCCATTTTTAACCTTTGCGTTGAAAATGAGTGGTACATCTCGGAAATGATACCTACCGAGACCAAGCTGGAAGATATCTTCCGTGAAGTAACAATGAACTAAAACCTTAAAACAAACAACAGATGAAACAAATATTGACCATTACGAAACGCGAACTGCAAGCGATTTTCGATTCCCTGATGGCGTACATCATGCTTGTCGGTTTTTTGGGTTTCAGCGGACTCTTCACCTGGCTTTACGGTGGCGATGTATTCTACGTCAACCAAGCAAGTCTTCAAACATTTTTCAGCATTGCCTACTGGACACTCTTCTTTTTCATCCCGGCTCTGACCATGAAAATGATTGCCGAAGAAAAAAAGACGGGAACCTTAGAAATGCTTCTGACCAAACCGGTAAGCGACTGGCAAATCATCTGTGGGAAGTTCCTGGCAGTGCTATTGCTCATTGTTGTGGCGCTGGTATTAACACTTCCATATTACATCACGGTGGCTCAACTTGGCCCTGTTGATCACGGAGCTGTCATTAGCGGCTACCTCGGACTCATTCTGATGAGTTCTGCCTATATCAGTATTGGCCTATTTACAAGCAGCATCACCAACAACCAGATTGTTGCATTTTTGCTGGCTCTGCTTATTGGCATTTTCTTCCATATTATATTCGGAGCTCTCGCAAGCAGCCTATCAGGTATTAGTGGTGAGGTTTTCAACTACCTGAGCTTATCCACACATTTCGAATCAATTGCCCGTGGCGTGATCGACTCCAAAGACATCATCTATTTCCTTTCTATTATAGGTCTTGGCTTATTCGGCACCGAAGCTGTACTATCCAAACGAAACTGATAAACTATACTCAGCATGAATTCAAAGAAATCTGTAAGCATATATTTAATCGTTATCGCAGGTATCCTGATCCTGGTAAACATACTTGCCAACCGTTTCTTTTTCAGACTTGATTTTACCGGCGATAAACGCTACACCTTAAGCGAGGCTACAAAAGACATTTTGAACGATCTTGATGATCCCGTAACGGTTACGGCATACTTTTCCGAAGATTTGCCGCCACAGATCAGTGAAGCCAGAACTGATTTTAAAGATTTACTGATAGAATACGCCAACGCTTCGGGCGGAAATGTCGTGTACGAATTTATCAACCCGAACAAGGACGAGAAAACGGAACAAGAAGCTGTGAGGGCTGGAATTAACCCAGTGATGATAAACGTACGGGAAAAAGATCAGGCCGTACAAAAGAAAGCATATCTCGGAGCAATCGTAAAATATGGCGACAAAACAGAAACCATTCCGTTTATACAACAAGGTACGGCAATGGAGTATGCACTATCAACAGCGATTGAGAAGCTGACCATCACAGACAAGCCCACAATCGGCTTTTTACAAGGAAATGGCGAACCAACCACTTCTGAATTTCAACAAGCCATGGCAGGCCTCGACGTGCTTTACAATGTTGAACCAGTAAATCTCACCGACTCAACCAAGTTAGACAAATACAAAACACTTTGCCTGATTGCCCCGAAGGATTCAATACCCCAGTCGCACTTGCAAATGCTTGACGACTATTTGAGCCAGGGAGGTAATCTTTACATTGCCTTAAACGAAGTTGAAGGAGATTTAAGTCAGTCGAGAGGTTATGCTGTACCAACAGGTGTCGACAGTTGGTTGAAGAAAAAAGGCTTGATCATTTCACCATCATTTGTGACCGACGCAACCTGCGGGAAGGTCACCCTTCGCCAACAACAGGGCATGTTTTCATTTAACACCCAAATGGCCTTTCCATATTTACCGGTTGCCCAAACGTTCGCAAAGAATGCCGTAACCGACGGGTTGGAAAATGTCAGCTTTCAGTTTGTGAGCCCAATCACCTATACCGGCGATTCAACACTTCACTATCAACCATTGGTTATGAGTTCCGAAAAATCGGGAGATGTGAAGGTGCCGATGTACTTCAATATTCAAAAGAAATGGGGAGAGAACGATTTTCCGCTGAAGAGCCAAACTTTAGCAGCCTTACTCGAAGGGAAAATCGACGGCCCGGCCAACTCACGAATTATTTTGGTTGGCGACGGCGATTTTGCAGTGAACGGGTACGGGCAACAAGCCCACCAGCAGAACCCGGACAACATCAACCTGATGGTCAATTCGGTTGATTACCTGTCGGACGACACGGGCCTGATTGCTCTGCGCACAAAAGGAATAACCACACGCCCACTGGAGCAACTAAAAGACAGCACAAAAACCATGTTGAAATACCTGAACTTTCTGTTGCCAATTATCCTGATTATTGCTTACGGAATTTTCAGAATGGAGAAAAACAGAATTATTCGGCGCAAACGAATGAAGGAAGATTTCATCTAACAAAAACAACGTATCATGTTTCGAAAAATAAGTTTCAAAACAATTTTAATCATATTTGCCGGCTTACTCGCCTTGGTTATTATTACCCATCTAATCGATCGATCGAAAGGCAACCGATCATTCAAGAATGAATTATCAAACCTTAATCCCGACGAAATCGATCACTTCGAGCTATGTCCCGGCACTGCAACAAAAGAAGCCATCTCGCTCAAAAAAACAGGCGAAAACTGGCAACTTCAGTTCCATAATAAAACCTATAATGCGGACCGTTCAGTTGTTGAATCGGTCATCAACAATGCAGCCCATTTAAAAGCAAGCAGCATTGCGTCGACCAACAAAAAGCGCTGGGCACACTACCAGGTCAACGATTCGCTATCAACTCACCTCAGGGTATTTTCGGGCAATCAGCTTAAAGCCGATTTGGATCTTGGCAAAACAAGCTATTCAAGTCAACAGCAAACAACCTACATCCGGGTTTCAGGCGAGCCCGCAACTTATGGTATTCAAGGGATACAGGCATCCGGCTTAAAGCATAAAGCAGATGATTTTAAAGATAAAACAGTCATCAAATCAAATAAAAATGATTGGGACAAACTAACATTCAGCTACCCGGCCGACAGCTCATTCGTTTTAGAAAAACTGGATAAAAAGTGGTCGATCCCGCAAATACACACAGACTCAGCCAAGGTGGCTTCATTTCTTTCTTCCATTCAAAACCTGAAACATTACAAGTTCGGAGAACCGGACAAACAAGAGAATCCTGTTTTCAGCCTAACAATAGAAGGAAAAAATCTTCAAAAACCAATAAAGATTGACGCGCTTCAGGAAAAAGATGGAAAGCTACTGATTGCTTCAAATCAAAATCCCGGACTTTGGTTTGATGGCAGTGGATTAAAAGAAAAGATATTCCCTCCTGAGTTGAGGTTTGTTTCTAATAAGTGAGTAAGAAAGGTGTTCGTAATGAACACCTTTTTGTTTTATCGCCTGCCTTTGCTATTCTGTCGAAAACCAGTAACTTGCTGCTCGAAATTTGGACTTTACACATTGAAGCAAGAAACATGAAGCAATACCTTGATTTACTGGATCATATTTTAGAAAACGGCACAAAAAAAGAAGATCGAACCGGAACCGGAACGATCAGTGTTTTTGGTCACCAGATGCGTTTTAATTTGGCAGAAGGCTTTCCGGTCCTGACCACTAAAAAGCTACATCTAAAATCGATCATTCATGAGTTACTATGGTTCCTGGCAGGCGACACCAACATCAAATACCTGACTGATAACGGTGTTCGCATTTGGAATGAGTGGGCTGATGAAAATGGTAATTTAGGACATGTTTATGGCTACCAGTGGCGCTCGTGGCCAACACCCGACGGACGGCATATCGACCAGATAACCGAGGTTGTTGAGGCCATCAAAAACAATCCAAACTCGCGCCGCCATATCGTAAGCGCCTGGAATGTTGGCGAGATCGATCAAATGGCCCTCCCTCCTTGTCACCTGTTATTTCAATTCTATGTTGCCGATGGCAAACTATCCTGCCAATTGTACCAACGGAGCTGTGATGTATTTTTGGGAGTTCCCTTCAACATTGCATCCTATGCCTTGCTGACGCTGATGATGGCCCAGGTTTGTGATCTGGAACCGGGAGATTTCGTATGGACCGGCGGCGACACGCATATTTACCTCAACCACCTGGAGCAAGTTAAATTGCAATTATCCAGAGAACCAAAGGCGTTGCCTCAAATGAAAATTAATTCGGATGTTAAATCAATTTTTGACTTTAAATACGAAGATTTCGAGCTGGTCAATTACGATGCTCACCCGCATATTCCGGGGAAAGTTTCAGTATAGTAAGCTTGGTTTTATTTCTCAAACTTTCATTTGAACACCTGCAATGATTCATCAAAATATTTCAATGATTGTAGCGATGGCGCAAAACGGCGCTATTGGTAAAAATAAT
>NZ_JBZQJF010000336.1:0-14665 GCF_059905295.1 Mangrovibacterium sp. | reverse complement strand
CTCATTTCCGGAGGATACCTTCTGGCCCGCCCACAACAAAATGCTGAAAGCAATGGAAAACGAGGGGATTGTTTTTGATGACATTCTGATCGACCGTCACTTCCCGAAGGACAATGCTCCAACTCGAAAACCAGGAACCGGAATGATGGGCAAATACATGGACGGCAGCTACGATCTTGCCAACAGCTTTGTTATCGGCGACCGGTTAACCGACATCATGTTGGCGAAAAACCTGGGGACAAAAGGCATTCTGCTTAACGACGGCTCGTTAGTTGATGAAATGAAAACACAAGGGCTCGAACAGTACTGTGCATTGGTTACCAACGACTGGGACGATATTTATGCAAAAGTTGCAGCACCGGAGCGCACTGCCAAGGTAGAACGCAACACCAAGGAGACAAAAATCCTCGTTGAACTCAACCTTGATGGTACCGGTAAAGGGAATATCAGCACGGGACTCGGATTCTTCGACCATATGCTGGACCAGATTGCCCGCCACGCCGGTGTTGATCTAACGGTAAAAGTGGATGGCGACCTGGAAGTTGACGAGCATCACACGATTGAAGATACCGGGCTGGCATTGGGTGAAGCCTTCAAATTGGCCTTAGGCGATAAACGCGGCGTTGAGCGTTACGGTTACTGCCTGCCAATGGATGATTGTTTGGCTCAAGCGGCCATCGACTTTGGCGGACGCCCCTGGATTGTTTGGGATGCTGAATTTAATCGTGAGAAAGTAGGTGACATGCCAACAGAAATGTTCTTCCACTTTTTCAAATCGTTTTCCGATACTTCGCTTTCAAACTTAAACATCAAAGCTGAAGGGCAAAACGAGCATCACAAGATTGAAGGTATTTTTAAGGCATTAGCCCGTGCAATAAAAATGGCAATTAAAAAAGATGTGTTTAACTTTGAGCTTCCGTCGACCAAAGGAGCATTGTAGAAAAAGAACCACAAAGAACACCAAGGTTTGCACAAAGAACACGAAGTATGAATTATTTAGAAGATACTTTTAAATTAATACTCGACAATTCGTTTAAAGTACACTCGGCATTGGGGCCAGGCCTTCTTGAAAGTGCATATGAAGAATGCCTAATGTATGAATTACGTCAATCAGGTCTATTTGTGGAACGTCAGAAAGCATTACCATTAGTTTACAAAGATGTAAAATTGGATGCAGGCTATCGGATTGATTTAATGGTTGAGCGACAAATTATAATCGAAATTAAATCGATTGATGCATTAGCCGACATCCATTTAGCTCAAATTTTGACCTACATGAAATTATCCGGTTCCAAACTTGGACTCTTAGTTAACTTTAATGTAAAACAACTCAAAGAAGGCATCAAAAGAGTTATTCTTTAACAATTTTGTGTTCTTCGTGAAAAAACTTAGCGCCCTTTGTGGTAAAAAAATAGAATATGAAAAGCATCAAACAGCTACGTGAAAAAAAGAATACAGCTATTCTTTTGATTCACTGTCCCGATAAACAAGGAATTTTAGCTACAGTTACCGAGTTTCTGAATGAAAATAACGGAAACATCATTTACCTGGACCAATATGTTGATCGCGTTGAAAAGATTTTCTACATGCGGGTTGAATGGGAGCTGGAAGGGTTCGCAATACCTGCTGACAAAATCAAAGAATACTTCGATACCTTGATTGCATCGAAGTTGGAGATGGACTATTCCGTTCACTTCTCAAAACAAATGCCGCGCATGGCGATCTTTGTTTCTAAGATGTCACACTGTTTATTCGACATCCTATCACGTTATACTGCCGGCGAGTGGGAAGTTGAGATCCCCTTAATTATCAGCAACCATAAAGATCTGGAGACGGTTGCCAAGCGTTTCGACATTGATTTTCATTACCTTCCTGTAACAAGCGAGAATAAAGCAGATCAAGAGGCCAAAGAGGTTGAGTTATTGCAGCAATATAAAGTTGACTTCATTGTACTGGCTCGCTACATGCAGGTACTGTCGGCCGACTTTGTGAATAAATATCCGAACAGAATCATCAATATCCACCACTCATTCTTACCTGCCTTTGCCGGTGCAAAACCGTACCATGCAGCACATGAACGAGGCGTAAAAATTATTGGGGCGACCAGCCACTATGTGACTAGTGAACTGGATGGAGGTCCAATCATTGAGCAGGATGTAACACGTTGCAGTCACATAGACACTGTTCCCCGGTTGATTCGCAAAGGTCGCGACCTGGAGAAAATTGTTCTTTCGCATGCCGTATTTAAGCATATTCAGCGAAAGATTTTGGTCTACAAGAACAAGACCGTTGTCTTTAACTAGAAGTAAAAGATGAACTTATTCAACAACAAACTAAAGGGTATTATAGCATTTATCGCTGTTTTGACAGGGCTGAACACTTATGCCCAGAAAGATTATGCCTACATCGTGAAGGTAGGTGATCAGGCTCCGGACTTTGAAACAACCACTCCCAGTGGACAAAAAGTGAAGCTGCCTGACCTGAAAGGGAAAGTGGTGATGTTACAATTTACAGCCAGCTGGTGCTCTGTTTGTCGAAAGGAAATGCCCCATATAGAATCGGAAATCTGGAACAAGTACAAGAACAATCCCAACTTCGCCCTTTTCGGAGTTGATTTAGACGAACCGGCTGATAAAGTCGAAGCATTCGCCAAGGACATTCCTGTCAGCTATCCGCTTCTGCTCGATCCGAAAGGTACGGCATTTTACAAATATGCAGAGAAAGGTGCCGGTGTAACCCGTAACGTCATCATCGATAAAAACGGAAAGATTGTATTTCTGACCCGTTTATTCAAGCAAGACGAGTTTGACGCGATGAAGGCTGTTATTGCGAAATTGTTGAAATAATAGATACATAAGTGCAAAGCACTTGAAACTTGGAATTTAGAATCTGGAACTTTACACAAATATGAACTTAGTCATTATCAAATACAACGCCGGAAACATCGAATCGGTCAACAATGCGTTGCAACGCTTAGGCGTTACGGCTGAGATTACCGGCGACCACGAAAAGATCAAAGCAGCCGATAAAGTGATCTTTCCCGGCGTAGGAGAAGCCAGTACCACCATGGCCTATCTCAAACAGGAAGGTCTCGACAAACTGATTCCCTCACTCAAACAACCGGTATTGGGAATTTGTCTGGGCCTTCAGCTGATGTGCAGCCACTCGGAAGAAGGCGATACCGAATGTCTGGGTATTTTCGAAGAAAAAGTAAAGCGTTTTCAACCCGAACCGGGCATGGAATATGTAACCAAAGTGCCACACATGGGATGGAACACAATAACCCACCTGAAAAGCAACTTATTCGATGCTTCGCTGGAAAATCAGTTCGTTTATTTCGTTCACTCCTACTATGCAACAGTTGGTGAGCACACAGCTGCCGTAGGCAACTACATTAATCCGTTTAGTGCGGCATTAAATAAAGATAACTTTTACGCCACCCAGTTCCACCCTGAAAAGAGCGGGACGATTGGAGCAAAAATTTTGGAAAACTTCATCAACCTTTAATTCGAATGATCACAATAATACCAGCCATCGACCTGATTGACGCCAAATGTGTTCGGCTTTCTCAGGGCGATTACAATCAAAAAACGGTTTATAATGAAAACCCGCTCGAAGTAGCAAAAATGTTTGAAGATGCAGGAATCACCCGCCTTCACCTGGTTGACCTTGACGGAGCCAAAGCAAAACACATCGTTAACTACAAAGTGCTGGAGACGATTGCTTCGAAAACGAATTTGGTGATCGACTTTGGTGGCGGATTGAAAAGCGACGAAGACCTGCGCATTGCTTTCGAAAGCGGCGCTCAAATGGTAACCGGCGGTAGTATTGCTGTAAAAGATCGCGAAACTTTCCTGAGCTGGATTGAAAACTACGGGGCCGAAAAAATCATCCTCGGAGCCGATGCCAAAGACAAAAAAATTGCGGTTAGTGGCTGGCAGGAAGTTTCCGAACTCCCAATTCTGGAGTTCATCGAAAGCTATACACAAAAAGGAATTCAGAAAGTGATCTCGACCGACATTGCCCGCGATGGAATGCTAAGCGGTCCCAGCATTGAATTATACAAAGAGATTTTAGAGCAATTCCCAAAGCTGGAACTTATTGCCAGCGGCGGAATAGCCTCGATGAAAGATATTATAGAGCTTGATGAGATGGGTGTACCCGGCGTAATCACCGGCAAAGCCATTTACGAGAATAAAATCAGTCTTCAGGAGATTAAGAAGTACATTAGCGCATAAGTACTTCAACTTGAAACTTAGAATTTGAAATTTGGAACGACAACATGCTTGCAAAACGAATTATACCATGCCTGGATATCAAAGACGGTCAGACCGTGAAGGGCATCAACTTTGTCAATATTAAAAGTGTAGGCGACCCGGTTGAGCTGGGTGCGATGTATGCCGAACAGGGAGCCGACGAGCTGGTTTTCCTCGATATTACAGCCACCCATGAAGGTCGCAAAACCTTTGTAGAACTGGTGAAACGCATTGCCCGCGAAATAAACATTCCCTTTACTGTTGGTGGCGGAATAAGCGAATTGAAGGATGCGGAAGCCCTGTTGAGTGCAGGCGCCGACAAAATCAGCATCAACTCATCGGCTGTTCGTAATCCAAAACTGATTGATGACCTGGCCTTGAACTTCGGTACGCAATTCGTAGTGGTTGCTATCGACGCAAAAAATTACGACGGTCGCTGGACTGTAACAGTCAACGGTGGTCGTATTCCAACCGACAAAGAATTATTTTCCTGGGCTAAAGAAGCTGAAGATCGTGGCGCAGGTGAAATTCTGTTTACATCGATGGACCACGACGGAACCAAAGCCGGTTTTGCAAATGCCGAGCTGTCCAAAATGGCCGACATGCTGAAAATCCCGATCATTGCCTCGGGTGGTGCAGGAAACATGGATCACTTTGTGGATGTTTTCACCGAGGGAAAAGCTGATGCAGGTTTGGCAGCCAGTATTTTCCACTACAAGGAAATTGCCATTCCCGACCTGAAGCATTACCTGGACAAAAAAGGAATTCCAATCCGCCTGTAAATATTCAAACTGAAAATATAACGCATCATAAATATGAACACATCAATTGATTTCTCAAAAATGAATGGTCTTGTTCCGGCCATCATCCAGGACAACAGCACAAACAAAGTGTTGATGCTGGGTTTTATGAATGAAGAAGCCTTCGCAAAAACCGAAGAACTGGGTAAAGTAACCTTCTTCAGCCGTACAAAAAACCGACTGTGGACCAAAGGCGAAGAAAGTGGAAACTTTCTGAACGTTGTTTCCATCGCTTCGGACTGTGACAACGATACCTTGTTGATTAAAGTGAATCCGGTAGGCCCGGTTTGCCATACCGGCAGCGATACCTGCTGGAACGAAACGAACTCGGAAGATGTCATGTTCCTGAAATATTTGCAGGACTTCATCGACAAGCGTAAAGAAGAAATGCCTGAAGGTTCGTACACCACATCGCTGTTCCAAAAGGGAACGCGTAAGATTACCCAAAAGGTAGGTGAAGAAGCTGTTGAAACCATTATTGGTGCGATGGCTGACGACGATGAAAACTTTATTTACGAAGGCGCCGACCTGCTTTATCACCTGATTGTGCTGTTAACCCATAAAGGTTACCGCATTGAAGATTTAGCGCGCGAACTAAAAAAACGCCACAAATAATACTGGTAAACAATGCTGCTACCTGTGTAAAATGATAAAAAAAGGGACGAATCGAAAAATTCGTCCTTTTTTAATGAGGTAATGTTCATTAAACTGTGTCATTTATTTTTGTGTACTTCTATAGTTTTACTTTGCATCGTTCTCCAAATTTGATGATTAATTCTTGTTTTACTTGCCCCCAATTGGGTGGTTTGCCGGATGACCTGCAAACAAATCCGGACGATCCACATATTTTAACAGGCCAATCGCAAATACAATCGCGCAAGCCGACAAGTTCTGCCAGGAAGTCGAAAACGATTCAAAACAGCTGTTAGCAACTGTAAAACAATACTTTTAACAATTCACCGTTGTATCAGCGAATCAACTTTTTCCTATATTCGCCCCCAACAATCAGCTCCGGTATGCGCTTTAAACTGGTCATCATCTTTCTCTTTTTTATATCTGCAGCATTGAAATCGAATGCAGCAGAAGGTAATCGTTCGTTAAAAAAAGTCCATTACAATTACCTCACTTACGTTCCCGAAAGTTACGACAGTACTCAAGCGAGCTTGTATCCCGTCATCATTTATCTGCATGGTCGTTCGGCTTCGGGCACCGACCTGAACAGGGTGCGTCGTTACGGTCTTCCCTTCTTTCTGGATCGCGGCAAGAAACTCGATTTCATAGTTGTGGCCCCGCAATGTCCATGGGGGAAGCGCTGGTCGAGCGAAAACTGGCTGGACTCGATGATGGTTGAACTGAATGCCAAATACCGGATTGATAACGACCGCATTTACCTGACCGGAATGAGCCTGGGGGGATTCGGAACGTGGGAACTAGCGAATATGTACCCGCATCGTTTTGCAGCAATTGCTCCCATGTGTGGCGGTGGCAAAACAGAATGGGCTGATCATATTTATCATTTACCAACCTGGGTTTTCCATGGTGTTCAGGATCGATTGGTACCTGTTTTTCGATCCGACCAAATGGTAAAAGCACTGGAAGCACACCATGCCCTTGTGAAGTACGACCGCTTAAGTAAAAGAGGACACGATTTACATCGG
Organism: Mangrovibacterium sp.; assembly: GCF_059905295.1. NCBI lineage: Bacteria > Pseudomonadati > Bacteroidota > Bacteroidia > Marinilabiliales > Prolixibacteraceae > Mangrovibacterium > Mangrovibacterium sp. Next base: position 7,951 of record NZ_JBZQJF010000336.1, on the reverse strand, counting down.
CTTTACAACAACGACGAACTGTACGAATGGTTTGCCCAGTTTACCCGTCGCCCGATTGACGAAGATAATTCGCTGCAGGAACTTGAACCGCTTTGGTTTAGCGAATTCAGTGATCCCAACCAACCAGCAACAAAAACTCTTGATAAACCATCAGCAAACAGCGCGAACTTTTAAATTACCTTAAGATCTGAAAATACAGCTTGTACTAAACCATAAAAGTTTCAATTTTGATTTTATGTATTGGTCAAAATGACTGACAACCGGCTTTCACTTCATATCTTTCAAATTATTTTCTCATAAATATTCTTTTTTTCAAAACCTCTTTTTGTTTTCTGCGTAATCCATTTTTAAGACACAAAAGTCTTTTAATTTACGCATGACATCATACTTAGCTTGCTTTACCCCTTAAACAAAAGAATATGATGAAAAAACTCACTTCCAGTCTACTTATTTTAGTAGCACTTGCCAGTTGTAGTCCTCAACCGGAGAAGAAACCGGAGACTAAAGCAGCTCCAACTGATGAAGAAATGATTGCACGTGGCAGCTACCTTGTAAATGCGATTGGCTGCGACGATTGTCACAGTCCGAAAATGATGACCGACCATGGCCCGGTACCCGATCCGGCCACCCGATTTGGCGGACACATCGAAGGTGACTTAAGAGATAAAGTCGCGAAAGATGCCCTTGGCAACTGGTTTCTTTTCAATAGTAGCCTCACTGCAGCAGTTGGACCTTGGGGAATTTCCTACGCCGGCAACATCTCATCTGACCAAACCGGAATAGGCACCTGGACAGAAGAACAGTTTATTCGAGCCATGCGCGAAGGACAATACAAAGGTTTGGTAGGCACCCGGAAGCTGCTTCCACCGATGCCCTGGCAAAATTTCGCCAAGTTAACCGACGATGACCTTAAAGCGATGCTGAAATACCTGAAAAGTACTAAACCCGTGCAAAATGTTGTTCCTCCTCCGGTCTCTCCCGAGGAATTAATGAGCAAATAACGATAACACCCGGAATTAAACAGCAGCGAATTGGGGCTATCCTTCCTTCAGATACAAGGTTTGGGCAGCCCCAAATTCAATTGATAGTCACCATCTTTCAACATTCCTGTTAAGTTACCGTCAATAAATAACAACCAAAGGATAAACCATTCGAAATAAAACTATCTTTGCGCCACCAATTTTGGAGAATTTATGCAGAAGATCAGAAACATCGCAATTATTGCGCACGTTGACCACGGCAAGACGACTTTGGTCGACAAAATCATTTACTACTGTAACCTCGTTAAGGATCACGAAAAACGTGAAGACCTAATTCTCGATAACAACGATCTGGAACGTGAACGCGGGATTACTATCCTGGCTAAAAACGTTTCGGTAACTTACAAAGATGTAAAGATTAACATCATTGATACCCCAGGCCACGCCGACTTTGGTGGTGAGGTTGAGCGTGTACTGAACATGGCTGACGGTGTACTTTTACTGGCCGATGCCTTCGAAGGTACCATGCCTCAAACACGCTTCGTGCTTTCGAAAGCATTAGCGCTGGGCTTGAAGCCAATTGTGGTAATCAACAAAGTGGATAAACCAAACTGTCGCCCTGAAGAAGTGCATGAACAAGTGTTCGACCTCATGTTCAGTTTAGATGCAACCGAAGAACAGTTGGAATTCCCTACGATTTACGGTTCGGCAAAAGAAGGTTGGATGACCACTGACCTGGCTGAAAAAACCGATAACATCGGTCCGCTGTTGGATGCCATTTTGGAAAATATTCCGGCACCAAAAGAAAATCCGGGAACGCCGCAAATGCTGATCACCTCACTGGACTACTCATCATATGTTGGACGGATCGCCATTGGACGTATCCATCGCGGTGAGTTGAAAGAAGGCATGCAGGTAGCATTAGCGAAACGCGACGGTTCAGTTAAGCGAAGCAAGATCAAAGAGATTCATACATTCAGCGGTTTAGGTCGCCAAAAAGTTGATTCAATGCACGATGGCGACATCTGTGCCTTGGTTGGAATCGAAGGTTTCGACATTGGCGATTCAATTTGCGACATTGAAAACCCGGAGCCACTGGATCCGATTGCTGTGGACGAACCAACCATGAGTATGGTGTTCACAATTAACGACTCTCCTTTCTTCGGTAAAGAAGGTAAGTTTGTGACCTCACGCCACCTTAAAGAACGTTTGGACAAAGAGCTGGAGAAAAACCTAGCCTTGCGGGTAATTCAAGGTGAATCAGCTGATTCATTCACCGTTTATGGTCGTGGTGTTCTTCACTTGTCGGTATTGATTGAAACCATGCGCCGCGAAGGTTATGAATTGCAGGTTGGTCAACCTAAAGTGTTGTTCAAAGAGATTGGCGGTATTAAATGTGAGCCTATTGAGGAAATGCACGTTGACGTACCTGATGAATTCAGTGGTAAGGTTGTTGAAATGGTAACTATCCGTAAAGGTGAAATGCAAAATATGGAGCGCAAAGGCGACCGTATTCACCTGGAATTTCTGATCCCATCACGTGGTATCATCGGCTTACGTACCAACATGCTGACAGCAACTGCCGGAGAAGCCGTAATGACTCACCGTTTTATTGAATACCAACCAATGAAAGGTGAAATTGAAGGCCGTCAAAACGGATCGTTGATTGCCAAAGAACCAGGTACAACATTTGCTTATGCCTTGAACAAGCTGCAAGATCGTGGTAAATTCTTCATTGGGCCGCAAACTGAAGTTTACGAAGGAATGGTAATTGGTGAAAATAGCCGCGGGGACGATATCGTAGTAAACGTTACGCAGTCGAAAAAGCTGACCAACATGCGTGCCTCAGGCTCTGATGATAAAGTGAAGCTTGCTCCACCAATCGTATTCAGTCTGGAAGAAGCCTTGGAATATATTGGTAAAGATGAGTACCTGGAAGTAACACCACAATCTTTACGTATGCGTAAAATTTTCCTGAAGGAAGCAGAACGGAAACGAGGCGGAAAGATCAACTACTAGCAACAAATAACATAGCATATTTTCAAACAGCGCTTACCGACAAAAAATGGTAAGCGCTGTTTCTTTTTTTAACACCTACGATTTGCTTTTTGCACACTAATTGTTGTAACTTGTTTCATGTTAGCTAAACAACATACTTGTTTAAGCGGCATTTGTAATCCTGTGGTTTCCTCTAAAAGAAACAGACCCGCCTGAGAGTATCAGACGGGCCTGTATTTATTTTAGGCGTTTGTATCGTCATCGGTTTCCCCATCCGCAATTGGCGGATCATCATCAAAATTAGCGGGATCTTCATCCAAGGGAGTCTCTTCAAATTGTTCAGAAGCCAACAGATCTTCGGTTGTCTCATGAACTTTCTCCATAGGCTTCAAATGCGGAGGAACATCCTGAGGCTGTTGTTCATCGGCAAAATACGGAAATACATCAACAATCGGGCTTAGTGCCATCGAAGTGGTGTTATAAGGAACCAATATATACGAAAGTCCTTCTTCCAAGCGCTGAAAAGCCTCTTTGAAATCGTCGGCTGCCACCAGGAAGTAGTTATTTACTTTCTTCTCTTTTCCAGCCTTCTCATCAATCGTCACAATCGCAATTCGGGCTTTATACCAGTATTCGCCGCTTTCGGCCGGAAATATCTCAATGACATTTGATTTTTTAATGTTGTCAATCTGAAACTCGCCACGGATAATCTGCTGCATTTGCTGAATTGTCCGGGCTTCTGCATCGGTGAATGAAACGGCATCAACCAGGTACGACTCGCTTACTTTTTTTTCGCGACCATCCTGATCAAGCTTCACATATTTTACTTTTACTTCGAACCAAGTTTGCATGTTATTCATTTTTTATCAGCACACAAAGATATTCGCTTTGCCGAGTATGTACCTTCTTTTCAATATTAATTATCCACAAAAATCCCTCCCCCACAAGTGAACTGGCTGAAAGGATATTAAATATTGCAGAATAAGCCCTCTGATCTCCTCCAATCGGTGTATTTACTTGTATTTTAGTCTTCACATTAAACGATCAGTTTTTAAGGAATGGCAAAAACAGTTTTTCAGATCTTTGTTGACACAGGAGGAACCTTCACCGACTGTATTGCGATTGATAATAACGGCAATGAAAGTCGTCAGAAGGTATTAAGCAACAGTAGCCTTCGAGGTAATGTAACCCATATTACATCGCCCAAAGAACTTCTTATTAATCAAAGCTGGAAAATGGAACGAGATATTATACGAGGGTTCTCCTTCAAATTTTTAGGAGAAGAGTATGGTTCCGTAACTGTTCAGTCATTCGATCCTTCAACCAGCCAATTAATTTTATCGACAGATCTCCCCCAGGAACATCTAAAGGAAGGAGCTAATTTCGAAATCACATCCTTCGAGGAAGCTCCTGTGCTTGGAGCCCGGTTGCTTACACATACCGCACTCGATGAAGAATTTCCGGATATGATCCTCAAGTTAGGGTCGACCAGGGGAACAAATGCACTGCTTGAACGCAAAGGTGCCAAAACACTCTTCCTTGTCACAAAAGGTTTTAGAGATTTACTGGAAATCGGAAACCAGGCACGACCAGACATTTTTGCGATGAACGTGGTTAAACGAAAACAGCTTGCCTCACAGGTTTTGGAAGTGGAAGAGCGGATTGATTCGAAAGGAAATATCATCCAGACTTTGGATATTCAGTTATTACAAGAACAGCTCACTGAACTCAAAGGCCAGCAATTTGAATCGGTTGCCATTTGCCTGATGAATGCTTTCCTCAACCCGATTCATGAGGAACAAATCAAAGTGCTTTTACAGCAGATGGGCTACAGATTCATCTCCGGATCGGCAAACCTCAGTCCACTCATAAAAATTGTTCCCCGAGCTGAAACCACCGTAGCTAATGCCTATCTGGCGCCGATTATTTACGACTATATTGAAAACATTTCCGGTAAAATAGGTAACAAACAGTTCCAGGTAATGACCAGCGCCGGGAGCCTGGTTGCCGCTAACAATTTTCATCCCAAAGATAGCTTACTAAGCGGCCCTGCCGGTGGTGTGGTTGGGGCATCGAACATTGGGAAAGAACATGGCTGCAATAAGCTAATCACCTTCGACATGGGAGGAACATCAACGGATGTTTCTCGCTACAATAAAGACTTCGACTATCGCTTCGAGCTCGAAGTAGGTGATTCGCAAATCAACAGCTCAGCCATTGCTATTGAAACGGTAGCTGCAGGAGGTGGCTCCATTTGCAGCTTCGACGGTTACAAACTCACTGTAGGTCCCGAGAGTGCAGGTGCATTCCCAGGCCCTGCATGTTATGGTGCAGGAGGCCCCCTAACCATTACCGACGTCAACTTACTTCTAGGCCGCCTCGAAGCATCACGTTTCAGCATACCCGTTTACCCCAAAGCTGCAGAAGAACGCCTGCAAGAGCTAATCAGTTCAATCGAACAAAAAAGCGGGCAAAAGCAATCTTCAGAAAAGATCCTTCATGGTTTTGTGGAAATTGCCAATGAGATTATGTCCGGGGCAATCCGCAAAATATCGATTGCTAAAGGTTATAATCCAAAGGATTTTGTACTGGTGGCCTTTGGTGGAGCCGGCGGCTTACATGCTTGCGATATAGCTGACATGTTGCAAATGAAAACCATATTACTACCTCAGGATGCCGGGTTACTCAGTGCTTATGGCATCGGGCAGGCCCGGGTTGAACGTTTTGCAGAGCAACAAATTTTACAAGGCTTCGATGCTTTCAAACCAGAAATGAAAGGCCATTTTAGAGCCATCGAGCATAAAGCGCTGGCAACACTTCAGCTTGAAGGTTTTGAAAAAGAAGAACTTGAGATTCGTCAAAAACTAATTTTCCTTCGCTTTTTCGGGCAGGATAGTTCGTTGGAAATCCCCTATAGCAGTACAGAAGATTTAATTGAGATCTTTAACCGAAAATACGAGCAACTCTATGGGCACCAGGTTAAAAACCGGAAAATTGAGGTTGAAGCAATTCGGGTGATTGCCTCGGTGAAAAAAAGTCCGAAGCAAGAAATAGCGTCAACCAGTCAGAGTTATAAGCCTGAAGCGGGTTCAGTTACCACTACTGGTACTCCTATCTATATGCGGGATTTCTTAAAAAGCGGAGCCGAAATTGATGGCGAAGCACTCTTTCTTGATAACTATGCAACCACATGGATAAAACCCGGATGGCATCTTGGACTAGCAGACAATGGTACAGCTATTCTTCGTAAAGATGAATCCATTCAACAAAGCACGAATAGTCAGACCCGGGAAACCGAGCTCGAGCTGTTTGCCAACCGGTTTATGGCTATTGCCGAAAATATGGGTGCATTACTCCAGCGCACAGCATTATCTGTGAACATTAAAGAGCGGCTCGATTTTTCGTGTGCCTTGCTTGATGCTGATGGAGGCTTAGTTGCCAATGCCCCGCATATCCCTGTTCATCTAGGAGGATTAGGTGTTTGCGTACAAAGTTTACTTCAACACTTTAGCTTTGAGGATGGTGATACCATCGTAACGAACCACCCTAAATACGGCGGCTCTCACCTCCCCGACGTGACCTTGGTTACGCCGGTATTTCACCTCGGGAAACGCATTGCTTTTTTGGTAAACCGGGCTCACCATAGCGAGATCGGGGGAATTAGCCCGGGATCAATGCCCCCCAATGCCACCAGCCTAGTAGAGGAAGGCGTTGTTATTTCCCCTTTCTACCTGATAAAAAAAGGCCAGGTAGATTGGACCGGTATGCGAGATATTCTGCGGAATGCTTCTTTCCCCAGTCGTTCGATTGAGGAAAATCTGGCTGACCTGAATGCAGCTATAGCGGCAAACAAAAACGGACATGATGCTTTATTAGAGCTCGTTGATCAATACGGGGAGAGTACAGTAACCGAATATTTTAGCCGGTTGAAGCAACATGCCTCCGACAAAATGAAGGAAACACTTTCGAAATTCAGCAACGGGAAATACACCGCTACCGAATATCTCGATGATGGCAGTCCGCTGAAGGTTTCGATTGAGTTACAGGATGGGCAATGTAAAATTGATTTTACGGGTAGCTCCGCCGTACATCCGGGGAATATGAATGCAACCGAAGCAATTGTGCATAGTGTAATCATTTACGTTCTCCGCATTCTGCTAAACGAGCCAATCCCGTTAAACGACGGGCTTCTCACCCCTGTTTCCATAAACTTGCCAACAGGTATGCTGAATCCTGATTTCGATGATGATCCGGCAAAATGTCCGGCTGTTGTTGGGGGAAACGTTGAAATCAGCATGCGATTAACAGACACACTTCTAAAAGCTTTCGGCGTAATGGCTGCCAGCCAGGGAACAATGAACAACACCTTGTTCGGCAATAAAAACTTTGGGTATTACGAAACAATCTGCGGAGGTTGTGGGGCTGGAAACGGATTCAATGGAGCAAGTGCCGTACATCATCACATGACAAACACACGGATTACGGACCCCGAGGTTTTGGAGCATCGTTACCCGGTACGACTCGATGAATTTAGTATTCGCCAAAACTCGGGCGGAAACGGAAAGTGGCAGGGTGGAAACGGAATTATTCGAAAACTCACCTTCCTTGAACCGGTTAATCTCTCAGTACTGACACAAAGGCGGCAATCGGGACCCTATGGTATAGCAGGTGGAGAGGACGGAGAACCTGGCCGTCAATATATTTTGACAGCCGCAGGAAAGATCATTCCTGTAAATTCAATTCAAAATATCGATTTGGAGGAAGGCGATCAATTTGTAATTGAAACTCCTGGTGGTGGTGGCTTCGGAAAAGGATAAGCATGTAATCAGAAGGTATATTCACCCGTTTTGTAAACAATTTTGTACTCCAAAACGCTTTAATGAAGTTACTCATTCGATTTGAAGTTTAATTTAAAAACTCGATATTATGAAGTCAAACATGGGAACTGCCGACCGCCTGATCCGTGTGATCAT
>NZ_JBZQJF010000335.1:0-29705 GCF_059905295.1 Mangrovibacterium sp. | reverse complement strand
CGGATTAGTCGGGCAAAACATCAATCAAAGGGTAACAAAACATCATTCAGCCCAGGTTATTGGACTTGACATTCCCTATTTTTACGATTTATCCAATAGTTCCTCTCAGCCAACTGTAGATTATGAATATACAAAAAGGAGACTGACTGGGGTCTATGCAAGTGTAGATCTAGCCTACAAGGAAATGTTATTTTTAACTGCAACCGCAAGAAATGACTGGTCCTCTACCCTCCCCTTAGACAATAAATCATTCTTTTATCCTGGGGCCAACATCGGTTTTATCTTTACCGAATTGTTGCCTAAAAACCATATACTACCTTACGGAAAACTTCGTTTGGGTTGGTCACAAACAGGTAATGATGCCGATCCATACCAAATTTATTCTGTATTTGTCCAAGGTAATCATACCGATGGTTATCGGGAATTGACATATCCTCTTCCCGGCAATATAAACGGTTTTGAAGTCTCAAACCAAATTGGAAACCCCGATCTCCAACCTGAGATTTCTACAGAAACTGAAATTGGTACAGACTTGCGTTTCCTGAACAATAGAATCGGTCTAGATTTTACCTACTACAACAGAACAATCACTGATTTAATCTGGCCGGCCTCACTGGCTGCCTCTACCGGGTATACAAGTCAGATTATGAATTTGGGAAAAATAACCAATAAAGGAGTAGAAATATTACTGACTTTAACTCCATTAAAGTCCCAAAACTTCGAATGGACAATGCGCTTAAACTATTCGAAAAACCGCAACAAACTTGTTGAACTAGCTGAAGGGCTGGACCAAATCGACATTGGAGGAACAAGCAGATTAAATTTTGTTGCCCGTCCAGGTTATCCCATCGGGTTGTTTTATGGAGAAGTTCCCAAATACTATGAAGGTAAATTAGTAGTAGATGCTGACGGTTTGCCAATTTCAGAATCGGATTATGGAATTTATGGAGATGCTGAATATGATTATATTGCAGGGATCACGAATGAACTCAGATACAAAGGTCTGTCATTAAGTTTCACAATCGATGTTAAGCAAGGAGGTCTCATGTATTCAAGAACTGCAGAAATGCAATATTTCGCAGGAACAGCACCTCTCACAACTTTTAATGACAGACAGCCATTTATTATCCCTAATTCCGTAGAACAAGTCGTAGACGACAATGGAGACATCTCTTACATTGAGAATACACACCAGATTTCTTACGACAATAACCTCCATACTTATTGGGGACAATCTTATGGAGGCGGACTATTCAACAGACGTTTTGTCATTGACAAGTCCTTTGTCAAACTAAGAGAAGTCGTTCTATCCTACAGGCTACCAAAAAGTTTGACGGCAAACCTCCCAATCAATGAATTACAGGTAAGCCTAATCGGTCATAACTTACTTCTTTTTACACCTTCTTCAAATACCTTCATTGATCCTGAAGCAACAACTTTTGGAAATGACATTGAAGCAGATTATGGTGAATTTAGTTCCACTCCTAGCGTCCGCAGTATTGGTGGAAGTGTAAAAATTTCTTTCTAACGATTTAATTAGAATTGACATGAAAAAATTCAAAAAAATAATAGCACTTTTTGCATTGCTGGCCATGGGATACAGTTGTTCTGATTCGTTCTACGATATCAACAAAGACCCCAATAATCCAAGTGATGCGACAGTACAACTCGTTCTGCCAGTAGGCCAAAGTTCATCATGCTACGTAATTGATGGCTGGTGGCAAATTATTGGAGGAATTTGGGCACAGCATTGGACCCAATCAACAGGGGCCTCTCAGTATCGCGACTTTGAGGACTATACAATTACAAGTTCTTCGTTCGACAGGCAATTCTCTGAACTTTACTCTGGAGCACTGAATGACTTAGAATTTGTACGAAAAAAAGCAATGGCCAGCGAGAATTACACCTACTACTTGATGGCTACGGTGACTCAGTGCTACGTTTTTCAAGTTCTGGCTGATTTATACGATCAAATCCCTTTCTCAGAGGCTTTAATGGGTGACCAAGGTCTGATTCTTCCGAAGTATGATAATGGACAGGATGTTTATGATAGTTTAATTGTTCGCCTTGACAAAGCTTTAGCTTATGATCTTACATCAAGCAACAATGAAACTCCCGGAAGCGATGACCTTTACTTCCAAGGCGACATGGACCATTGGACTGAATTCGCCAATAGCTTAAAACTCAAAATCTATATGCGACAGGTATATGCACGACCAGATGTCTCAAAAAATGGAATTGCAGCGATGATAAATAGCGGAGCAACCTTCCTGACAGCTAACGTAGCAATGACCCAGTTTGCAGATGAACAGAACAGAAGAAATCCGGTTTATGAGACCGGTGTCGATCGTTTATCCGGAAACATCTCAGCAAGTGCCACAACTGTTGATTATTTAATCGAAAACGACGACACAAGACTAGATCACCTTTATAATAAGCCATCGGCAGGAGGTGCACATAATGCACTTACACAAGGGGATTATAAGAACCCAAGTCCGACAAATATCTCAGGTCTTTCAACACCAAACCTCTCTTACGATGATGGAGCCTATTTAATGACCGTTGCAGAAGTGAATTTTCTTTTAGCAGAGGCAGCAATCCGATGGCCGGAACTGGGATTAAATGCGAAGAATTACTATGATGCTGGTGTTACCACTGCTTATGCAAAATATGGGATAGCGGATGATGCCACTTCGGTTCTTGCAAGTGGGGGAGCATATGCATTCTTGAGTTCTGGAACATTTGAGCAAAAATTAGAGCAGATCATTGTTCAGAAATGGCTTAGCATGATAAACAGCCAAGGCATTGAAGCCTGGGAAGAGTATAACAGAACCGGTTATCCTGTATTAAGCCCATCTTTAAATAATGCAACTGGAGGACAAATGCCTAAAAGATTCATTTTCGATTCCGACGAAAGGGCAAGAAACCCTGAAAATGTTCCTGTGAAAAAAGAAGTTTACGAAAAAGTTTGGTGGGATAAAAAGTAAAAAACTATGACAATGAAAAATATAAATAAAATCTTTGTTGGATTTGTTTCCATCATTTCTCTTGCAACCATTTTATATAGTTGCAGAGATTTAGCAACAGAAGGTTTAACAACGGGAATAACCTATTATGCTACCTTTGACTTTCAGGGAGATCATGTTATTTTACATCAATTAGGTGACCCTTTCGTTGACCCCGGTGTAACTGCGACTGAAAATGGTGAATCTGTTGTTGTAACCAAGACTGTGTCCGGTAAATTCACCAATTATTCAGGCACCGAAGTAGATGTTAATACACCCGATCAATATTCAATTACTTATCAAGCAACTAACAGCGACGGGTACGATGCATATATTTACCGCGATGTATATGTCTTCAATACAGGAGATTTAGTCAACAGCATCGAAGGCTTATATACATCAACGGTCGTCCGAAATGGAGTGTCAGGAGCTCAATATACGGATATGGAATATGTACTGATTACAAAAACCGGCGACAATACATACAAATTGTCAGATGGTATTGGCGGATACTATGATCTTGGAAGAAATTATGGAATCGTTACTAGTGCTCCTGTAGAAATTACTGCTAATGATATTCCTTCTAATGAATTTACACTACCTGATTTTGAAGTCGGATATTTTGGAGGAACAGTATCTTTCAAATCATTTACAGTAGATGCGGCATCCAAAACAATAAGTTTTACAAGTGATTGGGACGCTGGATATGAGTTTGTAGTTACGTTAACACAAGTACAACCTTAAAATTATCGTTCGATGAAAAACACAATTAAATATTTTACGATTCTCATATTGGGAATATCCATATTTCAAGCCTGTGAAAAAGATGATGATCCAGGTGTTTCTACCGCTTATCCGGTAGCGGGAGAATGGATCGTAAGTGAATATTACGACGGTGAATTCAGTTATGGTCCCTACGAGTTGCAAATTTATAATACGGCAAACGGAGTAGATTCGATCTTCATCGATAATATTTACGACTCAGGCATTAAAATTAAGGCCAGATTAAATTCCGACAATACATTTGATGCAACATCTTCACCTGATCTTGCAGGCGCCGTTACTTCGGTAACCATTGAGAATGGGTTACTGATTGGTAATGACAGCATTTCCTTTGATGTTATCCTTTATGATGGCACTGATGTATATGATCAACTAACAGAAGTTGGTGTCAGAAAAACTGGTTTCGAATAACTAACAACTCTTAACTTCAAGACGCCGTTTAGGCGTAAGAAACTTTATACGAATAACGAGAGAGAAGAGGTTGTCCAGTTCTTTTGGGCAATCTCTTGCTTTATTTACGTCTTCTGCTTTTTCTTCTTCGCAGCAGGAAACAGGACATTATTCAGAATAAGCCGGTATCCGGGAGAGTTGGGATACAGGTTTAGGTCGGTGGGTGGGTCGCCCACCAGGTGGCGGTAGTCTTCAGGGTCGTGACCTCCGTAGAAGGTCCAGAAACCTTTGCCCAGTTCGCCATGAATGTAGCGGGCTTCACCGGCTGCTTTGTTTTCACCCATAATCAGCACATTCGACTTGATGAGCTTGCTGTTAAAAGCAGTCGTTTGTCCCATAAAACCACGAATAACGCGCTGGTGATCCTGGGTTAACATGGTTGGCACCGGGTCCCATTTGGCCGAAAAGTCGAACAGCGTGAAGAAATCCTGTGTCTGCGGTACATTCCGGGTGGTTGTAACATCGATATCGGAAAACCGGTAGATGTAGGGATTCATTTCCAGTGTGAAGTCTTTAAAGGCTAAGGTTTCGCTATAATCCAGCTTTTCGTTAGCCTTTGGATCTGCCGGGTCGCCATCAAACATTACATCGCAAATATCGTCATCGTGAGCAGCCAGGGCAATATCGTAGGTATCGGTCGCAGCACACATAGCAAACAAAAAGCCCCCGCGTTCAATATAGCTCTTGATTTGCTCTGCAACATAGCGCTTCATCTCCGAAACCTTGGCAAAGCCATTTCGTTCAGCCGCAGCTTTATTCGAGCGAACGTCTTCCTGGTACCAGGGCATATTCCGGTAATTGGCGTAAAACTTTCCAAATTGCCCGGTAAAGTCCTCATGATGCAGGTGCAGCCAATCGTAATCCTTCAGCTTACCGGCTATAATTTCATCGTCGTAGATAAGATCGTATGGAATCTCAGCATAAGTCAACACCATGGTGACAGCATCGTCCCAAGGCTGCTTATTTTTAGGCGAGTAAACGGCAATTTTAGGCGCTTTCTGCATGCTCACAGCATCCTGGTTAACGGAAGGACTCGAAATTTCCGAAAGGATCAGATTAGCCTTTGCATCCGCAATTTTTTCCACACTGACGCCGCGTATCACACATTCTGATTCAATTTCGGGAGCATACTGAATCAGGAAACTACCTCCCCGGTAATTTAACAGCCACTTTACCTCAATGGCTTTTTCGAGGGTCCAATAGGCAATACCATAAGCTTTCAGGTGATTGCGTTGCTGGTCATCCATCGGGATTAGCAGGTACAAAGCTTGCCCCTGCTTAACCAGCATTAAGCAAAAAAGAAGGAACAGAAAAATAATTTTCGAAGGCTTAGAAAGGCGCTTCGTTTGGATCTGGTTTACCATAGTCCGTATTGTTTTCTGTTTCGAATCCGGTATTCACAGGCATCCCAACACCGCCCGAATCGGCATTCATTTTTGAGCTGAAAGTTTGCCCGAAGCTACCACCTCCAATCTCTTCCGGGATAGAGCTTTCCAGGTCACAGAACTTAACCTGCTGCTTTTTGAAGGCCAACTGCACATCGCCCACCGAACCGTTACGGTGTTTGGCGATAATGATCTCGGCAATGCCCAACAGCGAGTTTCCGTTTTCATCTTCGGTGATCCCGTAATATTCCGGTCGGTGAATAAAACATACCAGGTCGGCATCCTGCTCAATCGCTCCCGATTCACGAAGGTCGGAAAGCTGGGGGCGGCGTCCTTCCCTGTTTTCAACGGCACGGCTCAACTGCGACAGGGCCAAAATAGGAACATCCAACTCCTTGGCAATAGCCTTCAACGAACGTGAGATCATACTCACCTCCTGTTCACGACTACCACGCCCGGCATCACCTGCCGTCATCAGCTGCAAGTAGTCGACGATCACCACACCAATATTGTGCTGCATCTTCAAACGACGGCATTTAGCCCGGAACTCGAAGATCGACAAAGCCGGCGTATCGTCCACAAAGATCGGAGCATCCTCGAGCACTTTTAATTTCCGGTTGAAGTTCTCCCACTCCCATTGTGCCAAACGACCATTCTTAATTTTCTCGGACCCCAGTTCGGTTTCGGCAGCCAGCAAACGATTCACCAACTGTACCGAGGCCATCTCGAGCGAGAATATGGCAACCGGTGCACGATGCTCCACAGCCATGTTTCGCGCCATCGACAAGACGAAGGCCGTTTTACCCATCGCCGGACGAGCAGCAATAATTACCAGGTCGGTTTTCTGCCATCCCGAAGTCATACGGTCCAAAGCAGTAAAACCGGTCGGGGTACCACTCAAACCATCTTCACGTTTCGAAGCTTGCTCGATCATCGCAGCAGCCTCTTTCAGGATTGGCTTAATCGGCAAGGTTTCTTTCTTGATGTTTCCTTCCGCAACCTTAAACAAGGCTGTTTCCGAAAAGTCAATCAAATCATCCACGTCCATGTTGGCATCATAAGCCTTTGTCTGAATTTCCGAAGACACCCGGATCAGTTCACGCTGAATATATTTCTGAGCAATAATCCGGGCGTGAAACTCGATATGTGCAGCAGAAGCAACACGACTGGTCAACTGCGTAATATAAAGCGGGCCACCAACCTCGTCGAGTTCTTCCCTGTTTTTCAGTTCCTGGGTAACCATCAACAAGTCCACCGGTTTTTCATGTGTAGACAAGTACTTAATAGCCTCAAAGATCTTCTTGTGTTCGTCTTTATAAAAGCTATTCGTATCAATAATATCAGCAACGGTAACATAGGCATCGCGCTCCAACATTAAAGCACCCAAAACGGCTTCTTCAACATCAACTGCCTGTGGTGGTAGTTTACCATACTGGGCATTAATTTGCTCTATTGCTGCGCTTGCGCTATTGTTTCCTCTGTTATTTCCTCTGTTATTGTTACGCTGTACTGCCATCGAAAAATTGTGTAAACTGGTTGATTTTCACTCTTTATTTCGCTCACGGAAAAGGAGCAAAAAAGGATTTTAAAGGTATAAAAAAAGGAGCCTCATAAGCTCCTCTTATGGTATTTTCAATGTTAATTTTTATCCTATTTGATCTAAAATAATGAGTGTCAGCATCTCTTTTAGATCGCGGCCCATGGCGGCAATTTGTTGCGGAATAAAGCTTGTGGCTGTCATTCCCGGTGTTGTGTTCACCTCCAAAAAGTGGAATATACCATCTTTTAAAATGAAGTCGACACGTACAATACCGCGGCAATTACACAGGTCATAAACCTTTGAGGCCAATTGCTGAATGTCGTTTGTCAATTCGGGTGAGATACGGGCCGGGGTAATCTCCTCAGTCATTCCAGCCGTATATTTGGCTTCAAAATCGAAAAACTCATTCTTAGGTAAAACTTCGGTAACCGGGAAAAGGATCGTTTGATCTTTCAGCTTCACCAGGCCACAGGTAAATTCTTTCCCCTCAATAAATTCTTCAACCAAAGCCTCATCACTTTCAATCCAGGCTTTTTCAATGGCCGGGACCAGCTCTTCTGCTGTTTTAACTTTGGTAACACCAAAGCTCGATCCACCGGCATTTGGTTTCACGAAAACCGGCAATGTCAGCTCCGACAACAACAGCTTATCATCAATTGGGCTTCCCTTAAGCATGCGCTTCGACTTCGCCATTGGAATATCGAAGTTGCGCAGGTAGTTACAGCAAAAGAACTTGTTAAACGTTAAGGCTGAAGAGTGAACTCCGCAAGTTGAATAAGGAACATTCAACAACTCGAAGTAACCTTGGAGGATACCATCTTCGCCAGGCGTTCCGTGTATAATAATATAAGCAAAGTCGAATTTAACAGTTTCGCCGCCAAAGCTGAAGCCGAAGTTGGACTTGTCGACATTGGCAATTTTTTGTCCGTCGAGCATAACAGACCAATACTGTCCTTTCATCTCCACCATCCATGGCTTAAACAGGTTCGTATCAATCGACTGGTACACGTTTTTACCACTTTGAACCGACACGACATATTCGGAAGAGTCACCTCCGTAAACAACTGCAATATTCTTCTTCATAACTTTATTCAAAAAAACAAAAACCAAATATCTGCAATAATTGGTTTGCTTGTCATACTTACCGTGAAAAAAAACGATAAAATTAGGATTAATGATTATTGATTAACGATTGATGATTGCCGATTAACGATTGATGATCTCAACCCGAAACTTCAATAACCGAACAAGACCGTGAATTGCACTTTCTTACTTTAACATTCCTTATTGGGTATTCGATATTTTACATTTCCAGGCCTGCGTCCTCCTTCGTTTTCCTATCAATGACAGATATAATGAGTGATGGATTGAAACCGGTGGGCAGTTCCAGTGTACAGTCCCAGTAACCCGGAACTCAAAACCCGGAACTCAAAACAAAAAATAAACGCGATACAATCGCACACCAGCGAGAGCTAGCCCATTACTTGTCCCGAACTTGCTTCGGGAGGGCTTCAACATCAATAGAAAACGCCCCTCCGGATATCACGATACCGGGAACGCGCCAATGTTTAACCGCATCGGCAAGCCTTCGGAAATAATCAATATAGAATCCCCAAGACCTTACTCGCCAACTTCCCGGTTCGAGATATAATCGCGCCATTTTTGAATGGCTTCCTGCATATCCTGAGCCAATTCCGAATCAAACAACATTTCTTCGCCTGTGACAGGATGTACAAATCCCAGAGTCTTGGCATGTAAAGCCTGACGCGGTAATATTTTGAAGCAATTATTAACAAACTGCTTGTATTTACTGAAGGTTGTTCCCCACAGCACTTTATCGCCACCGTAAGTATCGTCGTTAAACAGCGGATGGCCAAGATGTTTCATATGAACACGAATCTGGTGTGTACGTCCTGTTTCCAGCTGGCACTGCACCAGGCTAACATAGCCCAGCTCTTCGATCAACTTATAATGGGTTACAGCATGTTTACCGTAATCACCATCTTTAAAAACAGTAAAAACCTGCCGGTCTTTTAAGCTACGCCCAATATTTCCTTCAATTGTTCCTTCCGGTTCTTTCAGTCGTCCCCACACCAGAGCAACATACTGGCGTTTCGTGGTTTTATCGAAAAACTGTCGCGCCAGTTTCGTCTTCGCCAGTTCGGTTTTAGCAACAACCATTAAACCGGAAGTATTTTTATCAATTCGGTGTACCAGACCCGGACGAGGGTCGTTGGCCGAAGCAAACAACGGCAAATCTTTATAGCGCCAGGCCAAAGCATTCACCAGTGTTCCGGTATAGTTTCCATGTCCCGGATGAACAACCAGTCCCGCTGGCTTATTAATGACAATTAACTGATCATCTTCATAAACAACATCCAACGGAATATCTTCGGGGATAATCTTCAACTCGCGACGCGGAAAGTCCATTACAACACTAATCTCATCGCCCGGCTTAACCTTGTAGTTCGATTTTACCGACTTGCCATTAGCCAGAATATTCCCGGCATCGGCAGCAGCCTGAATTTTGCTGCGCGAAGCATTATCGATCCGGTTGGCAATAAACTTATCAACACGAACCTGCTTTTGCCCGGCATCAACCTGAAAATTATAGTGTTCGTAAAGAGCCGACTCCTGCCCTTCTTCTTCCTGATCGTCGTATAAATCCTCGAATTCTTCCTGCATGCTTATTTTCCTATTGAGTCTTTCTCAGTATCTAAATCGGTATCCGAGATCAACTTTGTTTCGTCCTTCGTTAACCAAAGGTCAATGGACGCCCCTTGTTCTATCTCATCGTATCGCGTATGGGTAGGCCGTTGCTTCCATACTTTTGCGGCCAGACTATCTTCCTGCGTTTGTATTGTCTCGTCGTAAATAACGGCTCCAACATTGAGGAACAAGCTGGCAATTTCGCCTTTGGCCTGCACCAGGGTTGAACCAAAAAGATTGGGCACAACAGTTTTTTCACCATTGTTGGTTTTGCCGATGGTCAAATCCACGCGCGAACCTTTATTAA
Source organism: Mangrovibacterium sp. (assembly GCF_059905295.1). Classification (NCBI taxonomy): domain Bacteria; kingdom Pseudomonadati; phylum Bacteroidota; class Bacteroidia; order Marinilabiliales; family Prolixibacteraceae; genus Mangrovibacterium; species Mangrovibacterium sp. The sequence goes on along the minus strand of NZ_JBZQJF010000335.1, from coordinate 19,526 downwards.
TCATCACACCCGGCTCAATGGGTTCCTCGTTAACCTTTTGCTCCAGCACCAGGTTCGAGAATTCTGACGGTACATAATCAATACGACCAACATTTAAACCAACTGTCTGCATAATATTTACAGCCTGCCGGAACGAAATATCGGTCAACTTCGGCATCTCAATCTGTTCCGGAGAAAGAGCACAAATCGTTAAAAAGATAGTCCTTCCTTCCTTTACATCATGACCGGCAACCGGCATCTGTCCAATTACGGCTCCTGGTTCTGCAGAATCCATATAAGTAGAATCTGCAATTTCATAGGCAAGATGCTGAGATTTCAACAATTGCTCTGCCTGATCAATTTTCATCCCACTCAAATCCGGAACGGGGAACGACTCGCCGTGATTGGTATAAATTCGAATTCCCAGCATTGTTAACATCAACAGCAATACGACCAAAACAATCGCAATGGCAATTTGAATAAAAAAAGTTCTGCTAATCAGGAAAGATTTCAGGCTCATGATAAAATCGGGTTGAATTGTTATTACCCAACAAAAATAGCTTAAAAAACAGATAACGAAAGCCGAAAATACAAAGGTTGAAACCGAATAACCGACAAAAACAGGACGTTAAAACACACAAAAAGGTAAAGAATCGTGATTCTTTACCTTTCTATGCAGTAATACGTATCGGATTTCTTAACGTTTGTGTCTTGGTTCGTCAGAAACAGTTAATTTCTTTCTACCTTTGGCGCGACGACTTTTCAATACTAAGCGGCCGCCCGGAGTAGACATTCTTTCGCGAAAACCGTGTTTGTTTTTACGCTTTCTGTTCGATGGTTGAAATGTCCTTTTCATTGGTATATTTTTTTATTTATTCTTACTCCGTTCAAATTCGGACTGCAAAAATATATCTTTTTTAATTCCTTCCAAAATATCTGCAGTTAATTTCAACTATTTTTCAACATCAAATGAATAACCTTCTTTGTTTCAAAGAATTCCTCGTCAAAAAAATTGCTTAAGTCAAAGGTCTGAACCTTCCCTTTAAAGGGATCCAACTCATCCTGAAAGTCCCCTCCTTTTAAATAGAGAATACCATTGGCAAACTCATTTTTCTGTACCGGACTTATTTTACTACGCACCAGCGACACAAACTTGGGAAAAGCAGTCACGGCACGACTCACCACAAAGTCAAATTGTCCCTTCACTTTTTCAGCCCGATGCTGCGCGGCCCGAACATTCGTCAGGCCCAACTCCTTGGCAATAGCATTGACCACCGTAATTTTCTTGGCAATGGAATCTACAAGCAGGAACTCGGTTTCAGGAAACAAAATGGCTAACGGAATGCCCGGAAATCCGCCCCCTGTACCAACATCCATAATACGGGTGCCAGGTACAAAACCGGTAACCTTCGCAATTCCAAGCGAATGTAATACATGTCGCTCATAAAGCTGGTCAATATCCTTCCGGGAAATAACATTGATTTTTTCGTTCCACTCCGAATAAAGATCTCCCAAACGGGAAAAACGCTGCTTCTGCGTTTCATCCAAATCGGGAAAGTATTTTGTAATAATATCCATGGTCGTCGTTAAAGCTCAATTTAGCGGAACGAAAAACAGAGAGCTTCGGTTGCCTTTACCCCTGATGGTCATCCATTTCGGTCGACTCAATCATTTTAAACAGCATTTCCCGGGCTCTGAATAGTTGTGCTTTGACCGTTCCGAGCGGCAAATTTAGTTCATTTGCGATTTCTTCATACGAAAACTCCCGGAAATATCTTAATTCGACCAAGGTTCGGTAGCGAGGTTTCAACCGGTGAACGATACGCCGCAGTAAAATAGCTTTTTGGATCCGGATCAATTTCTGCTCGGGATCCGGATCCACCGACTTTAGCTTAATTGGCGGATCATTATCATTTGACTCTTGCGTATTTTCAATTGATATGGTAACACCACGTCTTTTTCGCAGAAAGTCGATACAGTTATTGGAGGCTATCTTAAACAGCCAGGTACTAAACGCATAATGCGGTGAATATTGATGTAAATTCTTGAATGCCTTACCAAAAGCTTCGATCGTCAAATCCTCAGCATCGCTCTTGTTATTGACCATTTTCAGAAGCATGTAGTAAATCGCATCCTTGTATTTACTAAGCAAGCGGGCAAACGCTTTCTCCTCGCCGCGCAAGGCAGCTTCGACCAATGCGTAATCCTGCTGAGCTTTATCTGATAGATTTGGGTTTAATTCCATTTATTACGTTGAACTTGTAAATAAATTGTTGCTTGATGAAAAAGATACAAAAAAGGTCGAACAAATACGTACATTAACGAAGATAAAAAGATTTTCTTTTCCTCCAAGCGTTTTAGCAGACTTTTAATCAGTATCAGATGTACAATAAATAAGATAATTGGAATTGGTATAAACACATACCAATAATCCAAATCAGTAAACAATAAAGCAACAATCCCTCCTAACAAGGCCAAATGCGAAAACAATTCGATGCGATCCGGCCACTTCTTGGACAGCTTAAGACCATTTAGCAAGCGAATATGCTTCTGAATCAAATCATTAAATTCTGCTTTATCCGTCAAACGACTTTCCCGAAGCATGGTTTGAGGGTTCATACAAAACTTAACCGGTAGTTTTTTAACTTGATTAAATACGAGCTCCAGACCAGCATAATGAGCATTCATCCAGCCTTTGAAGCCACTATTCTGAAAATATATTTGTTTATTAAACAGTACATTAACCTGCTGAAACAAAACGGGCGAAGCACCCATTTCACTTATCGAGGCACGCCAGAAGGCATCCAAACGCTCAACACGGCATAAACGGTTAAACCGGAGCCCGGACTCCCGATAATTTACATAACTCACCAACATCTGAGTGTCGGAATCCAATTCTGAATTCAGTTTTTTCAGGTAATCGGGATCTTCCAATTCAAGTTCGGGAGAAAGGAAAAGTACCCAGTCGTGCTTAGCTGCCTTTAAGGCTAAGTTCATCGCCATCTTCTCGGAAAAGCGATTTTCCTGGCTCAGGGTCGTAAATTTTATTTGAGGGTATTTCCGAGCCAGTACCCCAAGAATAATCAGCGTCGAATCGGCAGAAAAGTCGTCTACGACAACGACTTCAAAATTGGAATAATTTTGCTCAAGCAACTTCATCAGAAATTGCTCAATACGCTCCGCTTCATTCCGAATATTCAGTAAAATACTAATCGGTCTTTCCTCGGGTTCTCCAACGTTCTGGCTTTTCTTCACAATTATCCGCCGATATAAAGCAAGCTGAACGATTAAGCTTAAAGTAAAGCCTACCAAGAGAATCACATATCCGCTCCATTCATAATAAGGCCGGGCAAAAAACGTGTGTGTCATGGTCGAAATTTGATGACAAATTTAATAATCGACATGAATCCTATAGCGCTATTTTTTAAATTTAATTAACAAGAACAGGTGAAATGCATCATCTTCGGCTTTAAACTTATTATGCTATCTTTGCTGGCTCAAAAAGCATTGCATGGATTTTACGCTCAAACATACTTCTACCGGTTCCGAAGCACGTGCCGGAATCATCGAAACTGACCACGGAAGCATTGAAACTCCGATTTTCATGCCTGTTGGCACAGCCGGTTCGGTAAAAGGAATCCACAAGAGAGATTTGAAAGAAGATATTGGTGCGCAAATAATTTTGGGCAATACCTATCACCTTTACCTGCGTCCCGGGATGGATATAATTGAGCGTGCCGGCGGTCTGCACAAATTTAATGGATGGGATGGCCCTATACTAACCGACAGTGGTGGCTACCAGGTTTTTTCGTTGGGAGAAATGCGCAAACTAACAGAGGAAGGTGCAAAATTCCAATCACATATTGATGGGTCGAGACACCTGTTCACTCCGGAAAATGTTATCGATATTCAACGAAAGATTGGTGCTGACATCATCATGGCTTTTGATGAATGTACACCGGGGGATGCCGATTTCGATTACGCAAAAAAATCGCTCCAACTCACCCAGCGCTGGCTGGAGCGCTGTGTAACCCAAATGCAAAAGACACAGCCATTGTACGGCCATCCGCAATCGCTATTCCCCATTGTTCAGGGAGGGGTATACCCGGCTTTGCGAGAACAAGCAGCACGCCATGTCACAACAATACCAAGCGATGGTTATGCAATCGGGGGCTTATCTGTTGGAGAGCCGGAAGCAGATATGTATGCCATGATTGAGGTCGTCAACCCGATTTTGCCAAAAGACAAGCCACGATATTTAATGGGAGTCGGAACTCCGGTCAATATTTTGGAAGGGATCGACCGAGGCATAGACATGTTTGATTGTGTAATGCCAACGCGCAACGGACGTAACGGCATGCTTTTCACCCGGAACGGAATCATCAACATCAAAAACAGAAGATGGGCCGATGATTTTTCTCCCATAGACCCGGACGGAACATCCTATGTCGATCAGAATTACACCAAGGCATTTTTACGCCACTTAATTGTCTCTGGTGAAATGTTAGGAGCACAAATTGCCAGCCATCATAACTTAGCTTTTTATCTTTGGCTGGTAAAAGAAGCACGCCGCCAAATCCTGGCCGACACCTTCAAAAGCTGGAAAGAAGAAATGGTTGTAAAACTGGCTCAACGTTTATGAAACTGAAAACACCCGCTATCGGAATATTAGACAGGTACATCCTGGGGAAGTTCATGGCAACTTTCTTTGTATCCATCGCACTGATCATCAGTATCGCTATGGTATTCGACATATCCGAAAACCTGGACGAATTCTTATCGAAAGATATTCCTATGCACGAAATCGTGTTTAGCTACTATCTGAATTTTATTCCCTACTTTGCGAACCTGTTCAGCTCGCTGTTCAACTTTATTGCAGTCATTTTCTTTACATCGAAAATGGCCTATAACTCAGAAATTATTGCCATCCTGAGTAGCGGGGTTTCTTTTCACCGTTTAATCCGCCCGTACATGGTCGGTGCTGCGATTATTGCCCTTTTATCCTATCTTCTGGGTGACTATATTATTCCTCCGGCCAACAAACAAATGGTGGAGTTCAAAAACACCTATATCAAAAAGAAAAGACATAGCCTGGAGGCCAACATCCACCGGCAAATTACACCGGGAACCTACATCTACATGCGTAGTTATAATACCTCGAATGATGTCGGCTACAAATTCACTATTGAAAAATTCAAGGACGGCAAACTCGCTTCCAAGCTTTCAGCTGATTTCATCAAATGGGATCGCGAACGAAAAGTATGGGAAATCAATAATTATTTCATCCGTGACATCGACGGATACAATGAAAAAATTACAACCGGAACAAAGAAAGATACAACGCTAAACATGGTTCCGGCTGACTATGTAACGATGAACAATATGGCAGAGACCCTGGCCCTTCCCGATTTGAACAAAGAAATTGAATCGCTGAAACTAAGGGGAATCAACGCGATCGACTTTGAGGTTGAGAAACATAAACGCCGTGCAAACCCGTTTTCGGCATTCATATTGACACTAATTGGTGCATCACTGGCATCGCGAAAGGTAAAAGGCGGACTTGGGCTTCACTTAGGGCTGGGTATCCTCATCGCCTTTAGTTACATCATGTTTATGCAGATTGCAACCGTCTTTGCCATATCGGGATCGGTTCCTCCCTACATTGCTGTATGGATTCCGAACCTCATATTTGGTTGCTTAGCAGCCTATTTATACAAAAGGGCGATGCGCTAACCAAAATTTCAAACTCAGCATAAAATTGTTCAAAACCAAGAACACACGGAAAAGTTCACGGAAAATTCAGAATGTTTTAAAAAACAGTCTGCTCTTTGAAAAAATTATACTTTTGGAACGTAAAACTTTCAACAGAAAGACCATTATGAAGTAAAGCCTCCGAATCCTTCGGAGCTATTTTCTAATTAAAAAAAACAAATTATGTCGTTGAAACGGAATATCCTGGACCTCAGAAAACGCAAAAGCGAGGTTCTCAAGGGTGGTGGTGAAAAAGCCATTGAAAAGCAGGTGGCGATGGGTAAACTTACTGCCCGCGAAAGGATCCTTTACATCCTGGATGAGGGCTCATTCCACGAATATGATATGTTCGTTGAGCATGTAGCCCGCGACTTCGATATGGACAAAATGAAGTTACATGGTGACGGGGTAATTATCGGTACCGGAACAATCAACGGTTCACCGGTTTGTATCTTCGCACAAGACTTTACCGTTGCTGGTGGATCTTTAGGTTTAATGCACGCCCGCAAGATCACCAAAATTATGGACCACTCATTAAAAATGCGTGTTCCTCTGATCGGAATTAATGACTCGGGTGGTGCCCGTATACAAGAAGGTGTAAACTCGTTAGCTGGTTATGGTGAAATTTTCTTCCGTAACACTTTAGCATCTGGTGTAATTCCTCAAATCTCTGTTATTTTAGGACCTTGCGCCGGTGGAGCAGTTTACTCTCCAGCCCTAACAGATTTCGTTTTCGTAGTTAATAACATCTCAAAAATGTTTATCACCGGTCCTGGTGTTATCAAAACGGTTTTGGGTGAAGAAATTTCAATGGAAGACTTAGGTGGTGCAAAAGTACACGCCGAGATTACCGGAAATGCTCACTTCTATGCCGAAAGCGAACAAGAATGTTTCGACCAAATCAAGAAATTGGTTTCTTACATTCCCTGGAACAACACCCAAAAAGCAGAACGTATTGCTCCGGCTGATCCGAAGTCGAAAAAGAAAATTGAAAATATCGTTCCTGCTGATCCGAAAATGCCTTACGACATTCGCGATATTATCAAATCAATTACCGATAGCTCAGAATTCTTTGAGATCATGGAAATGTTCGCTCCGAACGTTGTCATCGGTTTTGGTCGTATGGACGGTGAAACTGTAGGCTTCGTAGCGAACCAACCAAAAGTATTAGCCGGGGTATTGGATTGCGACAGCTCAGATAAAGCTGCCCGTTTCATCCGCTACTGCGACGCCTTTAACATCCCAATTATCACACTGGAAGACCTGCCGGGCTATTTGCCGGGAGCAGACCAGGAACATGCCGGCGTTATCCGTCACGGAGCAAAAATCCTTTATGCTTACAGTGAAGCTACCGTAGCTAAAATCACTGTGATCATCCGTAAAGCATACGGTGGTGGTTACATCGCAATGAATTCGCGCCACTTACGTGCCGACTTTGTATTTGCATGGCCAACTGCAGAGATTGCTGTCATGGGACCTGAAGGTGCTGCTAATATTGTATTCCGCAAGGAGATTGCAGAAGCAGAAGACCCTGAAGCAATGCGTCAATTGAAAATTCAGGAATACAAAGACAAATTTGCAAACCCGTACGTTGCAGCTTCAAGGGGCTATATCGATGAGGTTATTGAACCGGAAGATACACGTAAAGTATTGTTGCATGCATTGAAAGTAGCAGCAAACAAATCAATTTCAGGACCAAGAAAGAAACACGGTATTCCTCCGTTTTAATCAAAAACTGCAGAATCATGCAAGAAGAAAAGTACGAAACGATTATTGTACACAGTGCCGTGTACAAAACCGAACATACAACCAAATACCGGAATCGTCAGAAATGGGAAAAACCAGATGAAAACCAACTCTTTTCATTTATTCCCGGAACGATTATCGATGTGTTTGTAAAACCTGGTGACGTTTTAAAAGAAGGTGATCCATTGTTAATTCTGGAAGCAATGAAAATGCACAATGTTGTACAGATACCTTTTGATGGCAAGATTGCCAAAGTAAACGTGAAAACCGGAGACAGGATTCCGAAAGGATTTCTAATGATTGAAATCGCAGCTAAATAAAATAAAAAAGGGGCCTTTAAAGCCCCTTTTTTATTGATATGCTATTTACAAACGCTGCCTGAACACCTTATAATCCTCCGGGAACAGTTTCTCAATTCCTCGCTTTTCCGAGCGGAATAAGCCAAAAACAGCCGATCCACTACCTGACATCAACGCAAAGGCTGCCCCCTGATCATAAAGCGTCTTCTTAATTTGCTCTACCTCTGGGTAAGTTTGAAAAACATACTTCTCAAAGTGATTCAACACATTGCCTTTCCACCTGTTCACCGGAAATCCGACCAAACCTCTAAGCGATAATCTTGGTTTCTGAGGTACAATATTCTGGTAAGCCAAAGCTGTAGAAACATGTACCGGCGGCTTCACCAATACCAGGTAGTACTCATTCAACGAAAGTGGAATTTCAATCATCTTCTCTCCCCGTCCGGTTGCAAAAACGGGTTTCTCCTGCAAGAAAAACGGACAGTCACTACCCAATTGCAAAGCATAAGCCATCAACTTTTCCTGATCAATTTCAAGGTTGAAAAGTTCATTCAAAGCACGAAGCATATAAGCAGCATCCGATGATCCACCTCCGAGACCTGCTCCCGACGGGATATTCTTATGCAAATGTATATTAACATCCGGAATTTGGTAGTCATCCTTGATCAGGCGATATGCCCGCACAACCAGATTGTCCTCCGGATTTCCATCTAACTCGATTCCGGAAACAGTAAACTGAAACTCATCAGATTCAATAACCTCAAGGGTATCCTGCATCTGAATTGGATAAAAAACGGTTTCCAAATTATGAAAACCATCCGGGCGCTTTTCAGTGATCAGCAAGCCCAGGTTTATTTTGGCAATGGGATAAGTAATCATCTTTTTATTATTTCCTTACCTCAATTTTACGCAATGCAATTCATTTAGTTGACATTTTATTGATATGTTTCAATTGGAGCACATGTACAAACCAAGTTACGGTCCCCATAGGCATCGTCAATTCGTCCTACCGGAGGCCAATATTTGTTTTCCTTCAACCAGGCTAAAGGAAATGCTGCCTTTTGACGGCTGTAACTATGCTCCCACTCGTCGGAAGTTACTGAATCTGCTGTGTGAGGCGCATTTTTCAGCGGGTTATCAGCTTTGTCAGATTGACCTTCAATAATATTTTGAATCTCCTGGTAAATGCTTAAAAGTGCTTCAATAAACCGATCCAATTCTTGCTTCGACTCACTTTCGGTCGGTTCAACCATCAAAGTACCATGAACCGGGAACGACAAGGTTGGAGCATGGAAACCATAGTCCATTAAACGCTTGGCAATATCAGCTTCCGTAATGCCGCTGGTTCCTTTAAAATGACGACACTCCAGAATCATTTCATGTGCAACACGTCCCTGTTCACCGGTATATAAAATCCCGTAAGTATCTTCCAATGCTGAAGCAATATAGTTCGCATTCAGGATCGCCATTTCAGTTGCCCGAGTCAAACCATCAGCTCCTAACATTTTGATATAGCCGTAAGTAATTGGCAACACAGAAGCACTCCCCCAAGGAGCTGCCGAAACTGCTGAGATTCCAACATGACCGTTGTTCATCACAGGATGAGAAGGTAAAAAGTCGACCAAATGCTCAGCAACTGCAATCGGACCAACACCAGGACCACCTCCCCCGTGAGGGATCGCAAAGGTTTTGTGTAAATTCAAGTGACACACATCGGCACCGATACGCTTTGGATTCGTTAGGCCAACCTGCGCATTCATATTGGCACCGTCCATATATACCTGACCGCCATTCTGATGAATAATAGCACACATTTCAACAATTGAGGCCTCGAATACACCATGTGTAGACGGGTAAGTTACCATAAAGGCCGACAGCGTATCTTTATATTCTTCAGCTTTCAGGCGTAGAGCTTCAACATCAACATTCCCACGTTCATCGCAAGGGACAACAACAACCTCCATTCCGGCCATTACAGCACTCGCAGGGTTCGTCCCGTGAGCAGACGAGGGAATCAACACAACATTACGTTGATGATCTCCACGACTCAAGTGATATTGGCGAATAACCATCAAGCCGGCATATTCGCCAGCTGCACCGGAGTTGGGTTGCAAGCTCACATCAGCAAAACCGGTAATTTCGGATAAATCACGACGCAGTTCTTCCATCATCTCCTGGTATCCCCGAGCCTGATTTTTCGGCACAAACGGGTGTATCCCACCAAATTCAATCCAGCTCAATGGCAACATCTCTGTTGCAGCGTTCAACTTCATGGTACAAGATCCCAATGGAATCATAGAATGAGTCAGCGAGATATCGCGATGCTCCAGTTTCTTGATATACCGAACCATTTCCGTTTCGGAACGGTATCTTTGGAACACTTCCTGAGCCAGGAAAGATGAGGTACGTTTCAGCGTACCGGTTAATTTCTCTTCTTCAGGATAGCTATTAATCATCGGATAACGCTTATTGGCCGCCTTCGCAAATACTTCGATAATCCAGTTAATATCTTCCAGGTTCGTCGTTTCATCGATACTCAAACCAACTTCACCATTATCGAAATAGCGGAAGTTCATCTCCAACTCCAACGATAACCATTCGATATCTTCGACCTTCACATGCTTAGGCAGTGAGAACCGAATAGTATCGAAGTAATTTTCATTCTTTTGCGTATATCCCAAAGCCGTAATTTCCTTCTCCAGAAGCACTGCAATGCAATGAATACGTTCAGCAATTTGCTGAATACCTTCCGAGCCGTGGTACACCGCATAAAACCCGGCCATCGTTGCCAATAAAGCCTGAGCTGTACAGATATTAGAAGTGGCACGTTCGCGCTTAATATGTTGTTCACGTGTTTGTAAAGCCATCCGCAGAGCACGATTCCCATGTATATCCTTCGAAACACCAATGATTCGTCCCGGCAGGTTTCGTTTAAATGCATCGCGGGCTGCAAAGAAAGCAGCATGTGGTCCGCCGTACCCCATTGGAACACCAAAGCGTTGAGAGCTACCAAACACGATATCCGCACCCCATTCGCCTGGAGGAGTTAGCAAAGCCAAACTCATCAAATCGGTTGCGACAGCAACTTTAGCCTCAATCTGATGCGCTTTTTCGGTAATTTCAGCATACGAAATCACCTCTCCGTTTGCATTCGGGTATTGCAACATCACTCCAATAACATTTTCATTGAAATCGAAATCAGACACTTCGGAGATCTTCAACTCTATTCCAAGTGGAACTGCCCGCGTATGCAACACATCGAGCGTTTGTGGCCACATGTGTTTATCGACCAACACAACATTGGCACCTGCTTTGGCTTGTGCTCTGCTTCGCGAATTCAAAATCATAATCATTGCTTCGGCAGCAGCAGTAGCCTCGTCCAATAAAGAAGCATTCGCCAGTTCCATGGCTGTCATCTCACATATCATCGTTTGATAGTTCAGCAAAGCCTCCAAACGTCCTTGTGATATTTCAGCCTGGTAAGGAGTATATGAAGTATACCAAACCGGATTTTCCAATACATTACGCAGAATTACAGCAGGCGTTATCGTATCGTAATAGCCCATCCCGATGTAAGTATTGAATACTTTGTTTTTCTTCGCAAGGGCCAATATTTTTCGGAAATATTGTCGTTCGGTTAAACCATCTTCCAAGCGAAGAGGCTTCTCGAGCCGAATATTTTCAGGTACAGTTTGATTGATTAGTTCCTGAAGCGAAGACACACCTATTTGTGTCAACATTGCATCAACTTCAGATTCACGAGGCCCAATGTGACGGGCCACAAATTTATCACTTGCCATGTTTGTTGTTTTTATAAACGATAAAATGAGTGCGCCAATATTAATTCGAAGATACCGCGTAAAAAATGATTTTTACCGTATTCATCCAATATACTCCTTCCGATGCCGAATAAATATCGAGTTACGGAACAATCTCTTTTTCAGGCTTAAGTTAAAAAAGGATTGGAAGCTTTTTCGAAGCCAATACTCGTTTCCGGTCCGTGACCACTGTACACAACTGTCTCTTCCGGCAAAACCAACAACTTTTGCTGAATATTCGATATCAACTGCTCGTAACTTCCTTTAGGCAAGTCGGTTCGACCAATACTACCGTAAAACAGCACATCACCGGCCAGCATAAATTTTTGTTCCGGACTATAAATCACCAAATGCCCCGGAGCATGGCCAGGAACATGGATCAGCTGAAGCTTTGAATTTCCAAACTCAACCTGGTCACCTTCATCAATAAATGCATCGGGACCGTCAACCGGTTCTACCGGAACTCCCCACCGATCACCGGAAGCCACAAATCCTTCAACCAAAAATAAATCGTCCTGATGCGCTAAAAAGGGAATTTTATACGTTGTACGGCAATAAGTAACGCCAAAAATATGATCTAAGTGGCAGTGTGTGTTCACGAGCTTCACCGGTGTTAATTGCTTCTCTTCAATAAAATCCGACAACTCTTTTTGCTCGTAATCGAAATAGCATCCAGCATCAACAATAATGCACTCACCGGTTTCGTCGTATAACACGTATGTATTTTCCTGAAGTTGATTAAACGTAAATTTTTTAACCTGTATCATGTTTTGAATGAATTTGAGTTTCATTCACCTGCGCAAATAAAACCCGTTTAATTGATTATTTCTCTGTGCCCTTTAACATGGGAACAAACACAAATGTTCCGTGTGTTTCCTTTTTAAAATCATTTTCAGAGCTGCGTGTAATTACCGTCATCGTCTGCCGATCGGTAGGTCCCAGCGGAATAACCATCCGCCCGCCAATAACTAATTGCTGTAATAAATCCTGAGGAATAACCGGAGCACCGGCAGTCACTATAATCTTATCAAAAGGACCGTAAGTCGGGAGTCCTTTATAGCCATCTCCATAGAAAAACTTAGGAAAGTACCCCAACTCCGGAAGCAATTGTTGCACCTTCAGGAATAATTCGCGTTGCCGTTCAATGGTATAAACATTTGCCCCCAACTCGAGCAAAACCGCAGCCTGATAGCCTGATCCAGTACCAACTTCAAGCACCTTCTCGTTGGGTTGTATTTGTAGCAACCAGGATTGAAAGGCCACGGTATAGGGCTGTGATATTGTTTGTCCGGCACCAATCGGGAAAGCCTGATCTTTGTAGGCAAACTGAATAAAACCACTATCCATAAATAAATGGCGCGGCACCTTTGAAATCGCATTCAGAACTTTCTCGTCCTTTATTCCTTTAATTTTCAATCCTTCAACAAGTCGTTTTCTCAATCCCTGATGTCTCAGCGTATCCAGCGGGTTCATTGCGTTAATTTTTGGGTATAAAAATAGCTTAAATTGCGTTTTGGCTCGGCCTTCGGATTCAACATTATCAACGACGGCTGGTTGAAAAGTTGTATTCCTACCAAAGCTTTAAAATAGCTTTTTATTTCTAATTTGCGGTATGATCAAAACCGGGATTATATCGGCTGACGAAATTTGTACCCATCGGGGAACTGAACTTCAAAAATTTGAAGAATTAAAGGTTATTGGTTTTTTAGCCGGTTATAATATGCTGACTGAAAAAATGCTTCACTTTCAGGCCGAAGCATTCATTAAAGACTCCCAACTCAGCTATTTTGATCAGACGACGCCATCATTCGAACTCCTTAAACATGCTTTAAGAAACCGCAATCACTTATACTTCAACAAAATTCCCTTGCTTGATGAAAAAGAACTGAAACTTTTGAATAACCTCGCATTGGAAGCTGAAGCAAATATACAATTGGCAACGCCCCTCATTTTCAATGAAAAAAACATCATTGAGATTGAAAAAGTAAAAGCTCCGTTTCTGGCAAATATTCGCCTTTCGGCACCATTGAGCAAACTGGACGAAACAAACTTTCTACAGCTGTTACTACTCCTGGTATTGCTCGACAACGGAGACTTTCGAAAAGCCGACTTAATGACGCTCCCGGACGAAGATGGTTCAAACATACTTGAAGCGAGATTGGTTTTCCGTTCCGGCTCTGTTGCCCGGATTCTTTTGTCCAATCATTTTAGTGAAGCGGAAAATGGGATTGAATTATTCAACATGGGATCAAAGGCTATTCGAATTCAAGCCGATGCGACATCCTTTTTGCCAAGCAACGATACCGAAACAATCGCCCTGCGCAATCTCATCCAAACGATTAACAGACAACCCGCAGTTAATCTAAACCTAACTCATTTGTGCCAGGCCATCCAAATCTTCCGGAACCTGAAATCGAAGATTAATTATTCGGATGGTTTTTTCAATAAAAACAGGCACGTTGGATAATTTCTTTTTGAGATCATCGTTCTAACTTTGATCTCAAATGTTGGTTATCTTCACCACCGGAATGAATAAAACGAGAACCGTACTAACCTATCTGCTATTTGATGTTTTAGCAGCTTGCATCAGTTGGACTTTTTTTTATAGCTACCATACAAGTTTAATTGAAGAACAGGCCGCAGGAACAACAAGTAATTTTAGCTCTGAATTTTATTGGTGCCTGCTTATTCTCCCTTTTTACTGGGTGACGATTTATTACATTACCGGATATTACAATAACATTTTTCGAAAATCACGCTTGATCGAGCTCAGCCAAACCTTCTTCAACTGCCTGTTTGGAACTGTCATTCTGTTTTTCTGCTTATTGCTCGACTCTGACACAACAAACCAGCTAAGCTACTACAAGCCCTTTCTTGTCTTTCTAGGCATTCAGTTTTACATCACCTACCTTTTCCGGGTCATTCATACCAGTGCAATCACCGCCAAAATTCATCAGCGCCGCTTTGGTTTTAACACGCTAATAATTGGGGGGAACAACAAGGCTGTAGAACTGTTCAAAAACCTGACAACTCAATCGAAACCCTCAGGAAACCAATTTATAGGCTTCATAAAAATTGAAGACGAACACGAAACACCCTTGAGTGAACATTTGATCTGCCTCGGTGATATTGACAATATCCCAGGAGTTATTGAGAAATACGCTATTGAAGAAGTGATTATAACGATTGAGTCCTCCGAACATAATCAACTAAGCAAACTACTGATCCTTTTGCAACGCTTCAAACTAACCATTTGGGGAATCCCTGATTTATACGATATCCTTTCGGGTGCTCCCAAAAATGACAACCTTTACGGCGTACCGCTTTACAAAATTTCGAATGGTATCATGCCGGCATGGGCATTGAATACCAAACGGATTATTGATGTCGTATTTTCAATCCTGGCAATCCTTATTTTTGCCCCTGTTTCCATCATCATCGCTGTTGCAATAAAGCTCGACAGCAAGGGTCCGGTTTTCTATGCACAACAACGAATCGGACGTTACGGAAAATCATTCAATATCTTCAAGTTTCGGACAATGATTACAACAGCTGAGGCTGAAGGACCGAAATTATCAAGCAAGGATGATCCCCGGATCACGAAGGTTGGCCAATTTTTACGAAAAACCCATCTGGACGAGATTCCACAATTTATCAATGTCATTGTCGGAAATATGTCGATTGTTGGCCCTAGACCCGAGCGCCGTTATTTTGTCGACCAGCTAACTCAACAGGCCCCTCAATTTGGTTTACTGCAGAAAGTTCGTCCGGGAATAACCAGCTGGGGTCAAATCAAATATGGCTATGCCTCCAACCTGGAGCAAATGCTTGAGCGGATGCCCTACGACCTGGTTTATTTGAAAAATGCATCGCTCTATCTCGATTTCAAAATAATGATCTACAGCTTCATGGAGCTATTCACAGCCAAAGGGAAATAAATCAGGTTAGTTAGCAAGTTTGAAGGATTGCAATGGAATATATGTTGGTCCTTCCGGTTTCAGAATGCTCTCGTACAAAACAAACGCATTGACTTGAACTGTTTGCTTCGGAAATTGAGCCCACTTCCTGACCGCCTGAATCAAATGTGTTTTATCGGCAACTTTCTTCATACGGGCAATTGTCAGATGAGGACGAAATGACTTGTCAGCCCTGGCATATCCCTGTTCAACCAATAAAGCCTGAAGATCGCCGGCCAGCTCTCTTAGCTTATCTGCATTCGTAACATCAATAAACAACACTTGGGGTGCATGCCCTTTTTTAAAGTAGTTAAGGTCTCCCAGGTCGAAAGAAAAAGTCCGATGCTTTTTCGCAAATCCTCCTAACAGCTCTATCAGTTTCTTCTCATTTTCAGCATCAGTATCCCCCAAGAAGTGCAGTGTGATATGATAATTTTCAGACGCTACCCATCGAATATTCTCTTCGGAAAGTTCCGATTTGAGACGCCGAATCTGCGCAACTGAAGCT
This sequence comes from Mangrovibacterium sp., assembly GCF_059905295.1. Classification (NCBI taxonomy): domain Bacteria; kingdom Pseudomonadati; phylum Bacteroidota; class Bacteroidia; order Marinilabiliales; family Prolixibacteraceae; genus Mangrovibacterium; species Mangrovibacterium sp. The sequence goes on along the minus strand of NZ_JBZQJF010000335.1, from coordinate 3,469 downwards.
TCTTCCAAATATAGATCAATGGCTACAAAGATTCGTTTCATCAGATTACTCCCGCTTCAATGTAATAGATGATTTCCTCAATATTCTTATCTTCTTCAACCGGATCATATTCAGCCTTTAGATCATTACCAAACAGTTTGGCAATTCCCTGCCAAAAGAAAGCCGAAACCCCTCCCTTCAGATCCTTTATCAGCTCGTAAGAGGTATGCTGCGTTTCCCGATCGATGAGTTTGATTAAAATTCGGCCTTCCGAAATGGATAGTTTTTTCAGCTGATCTCCGTATTTGTCGAATAATTCCTTTTCGGCATCTTTCAGATATTCCTTGCGTGTTTTACGGTCAGGGTTAGCCCTGTATTTAGCATCATATTCGGCCATGAGATTAGCAGCTATTTTGGCATAAGGATACACTTTCTTCACCTTCATGGCCAATCGCCAATATTTACGCTCCAGACGTTTGCTTTTAAAATGTCGCTTAGGGAAGACCGGAATAGGCTGCAAACTGACATGCGGTATTGTATCGCCATTCTCTTTCACACCGCTCAAATAGTGAACAGTGTCCGCTTGCTGCCCAAATCCGGCCACAGCCAGGCACATTGAAAAGATGATAATACAAACGAACTCTTTCATGACTCACAACGAAGATAATGCCTTATTAATCGAAAACGAACAGTCGGCGAAAGATTCTGCGTTAAAACAAGTTATTAATCGGAATCCAACTTTAAAATAGTTTCACAGAAAGTCCGAATTACGTCAGGTTTTCATTTCAAATTACGAAGTTATAACGGATTATTTCGAGGAATTTAAATTGAAAAGATGGCGTTAGAAGGACTTTTCCTTCAATCAGGCTTTACTATCTTTGTGCTAAAATTTAGAAAGGGGTTATTTATGAATGAAAAGATGAAGGTGAATGTCACTTCCGAGTTTGGGGAACTCGAAGGAGTGATCGTTCATACTCCAGGGCTCGAGGTGGAGGAGATGACACCAGAAACAGCCAAGCGTGCACTTTACAGCGACATACTGAACCTTTCGGTTGCCACGGAGGAATACAAGCAACTGAAAGGTGTTTTAGCCAAAGTAAGCAAGGTATTCGAAGTGACCGACTTGCTATCCGAAACCTTAAAGGATGAGCAGATCAGACAGCAGCTCCTTCAAGATATTTGCACACGCGAAAATGCAATCGACATTCTACCCGACCTGCTTCAATTGAAGAACGGAGAACTGGCACGTCAACTCATTCAGGGGGTGCCAATCAAACGCAATAATCTGACCCGCTACCTAAGCCAGGAACGCTTCAGCCTTTGGCCACTACACAACTTCCTGTTTACCCGCGATGCCTCCATGTCGTTTCGCGACGAGGTGCTGATTGGGAAAATGGCCAACGCTGTTCGCGACCGCGAGTCGCTGATTATGGAAGCTATCTTCAACCACCACCCGCTGATTAAAACGAAGACGGTTAATGCAGAACGCTCCACCATCGCAGGGCGCGATGCCAACATCAAAATTGAAGGAGGCGACTTCCAGGTTGCCCGCGAGGATGTTCTGGTGATCGGTTGCGGTGTGCGGACTTCAACACAGGGAATCGATTTCATCCTCGAAAATATCAAGGCACGTAAAGAACCAATTCGCCACATTCTGGTGCAAGAGTTACCCGACCTGCCGGAATCATTCATTCACCTCGACATGGTGTTTACTTTCCTGGATCGCGATGCCTGCATGATTTACGAACCACTGATTATGGGAACAAACCGTTTCCACACGATTCACCTCCAGGTAGAAAATGGCGAGGTAACCAAAATTACCGAGCATAAAAACCTGGTGAAGGCCCTGCAAAAGTTAGGCATGGACTTAAAACCCACCCACTGTGGCGGCAAAAATGATATTTGGACTATGGAGCGCGAACAGTGGCATAGCGGTGCCAACTTCTTTGCATTTGCACCGGGACAGGTTATTGGCTACGAGCGCAACGTAAATACAGTAGAGGCCCTATATAAAAACGGCTTCGAGGTGCTTAAAGCGCAAGACATTATTGATGGAAAATCACAGATTACGCCCAATAAGAAATGCGTGATTACCATTGCCGGATCGGAACTGGCGCGCGGAGGCGGTGGCGCCCGGTGTATGACCATGCCCTTCCGCCGGAAAAACGTGAACTGGTAAACCCGAGATTTCAATACGACAGAAGATATAACAATGCGAAAACTCCGAACAAACGAACTGAACCGGTTAAACCCGGAAGAATACGAGCAAACAGGAAAGATGCCACTGGTGGTTGTTTTGGACAATGTCAGAAGCTGCAACAACATCGGGTCCTTTTTCAGAACCTCGGATGCACTGCTGGTTGATTCGATTTACCTGTGCGGTATTACGGCGACTCCACCCAATAAGGAGATTCATAAAACAGCACTGGATGCCGAAAAAACGGTCAACTGGGCGTATTTCGAACATACCGAGGAAGCCATTGCCAAACTCAAAAGCGATGGGTTTACCGTGTATGCCATCGAGCAAATAGACCGCAGCATCATGCTGCCAGAGTTCAGCCCCAAGGCCAAAGAAAAGGTGGCCCTTGTGTTTGGCAACGAGGTCAAAGGGGTTCAGCAGAAAGTAGTCGATATTTGCGACGGAGCGATTGAGATTCCCCAGTTTGGCACCAAGCATTCCTTTAATGTATCGGTTAGTGCCGGCATTGTGCTTTGGGACATCTTTAAGAAGATGAAGTATTAACCAGCCCTAGCGAACAAATACGAAAGCCTGGCGAACCGCCCGACAACGGAAGTTCACCAGGCTTTTTGGTACCCGGCTGCAGTGAACGCTTTGCTGGGTAAAGCCATCGGCTACCAGCCTTTCCACCCTCGGTTTTACAAACCATCCCCCATCAAACAGCCTTCATCCGGCACCGGATTACCTTCATCTTGTACAAGATAAACCCTATCCGACGCGGGATCATCATCATCCGATACCGGATCGTCGTCATCCGATGCAAGACAGCCTTCATCCGACACCAGATTGTCGCCATCCGATGCAAGACAGCCTTCATCCGATACCGGATCATCGCCATCCGGAGCAAGACAGCCTTCATCCGACATCGGATCGTCGTCATCCGGCGCAAGACAGCCTTCATCCGACACCGGATCGTCGTCATCTGATGCAAGACAGCCTTCATCCGACACCGGATTGACATGCCAACCCGTCTTTTCAGATTAGGGATCCGATCTTTTAGAAAGATCGGATCCCTACGGCTCTCCTCAACCGAGTTAGTTAAGCTGCTCTTGCAACGGGTTAGGTTAACAACCAGCAAGGCATAAAAAAAGCGGTCTCCAATAGAGACCGCTTTCTTTTGTATTGTGAAACGTGAATTACTTCACGATGTTTTGGAAACGAGCGTCGTTGAAATATTTTGCGAATTCCAGGTCAGTCGCAATTGTCGATTTCAATTCAGGTTTCATAGAAACCGCTTTCTCCAGGCTATCG
>NZ_JBZQJF010000334.1:0-18128 GCF_059905295.1 Mangrovibacterium sp. | reverse complement strand
CTGGGAAAGTACAAGCGTGAATTTATGATTTATGAAAGTACTTTTTCAGACATTCTGGGTATCATGTTCTTCTATTTTCTGATTGAAAACTTCAACCTGGACGATGCCGGTACAGTTGCGTTGGTACTGAGCGGAAATATCCTGCTAACGATGGCTTTGGCGGTAGCTTTAAGCTTGTTGCTGTTATTGATCATTCAGAATATAAGATCACAGGCTCGTTTCTTTCTATTTCTGGCAGTCTTGGTGTTGATGTATGCCGTGGCAAAACTGTTCCATCTATCGTCTTTGCTCATCATTTTAGTATTTGGGCTGCTATTGGGTAATTACAAAGTTTTGCTTTGGGGACGGGTAAAAAATTGGTTCAAGGAAGATGCTATCGATGGGCTGTTTGAGAACTTTAAGATGGTTACAATCGAAACCTCGTTCATTGTTCGGACCTTCTTTTTTGTGGTCTTTGGAATTAGCTTTTCGCTGCAGACGCTCACTCACCCGGGTATTTGGATCATGAGCGGTGGCTTCATTCTTATTTTATATCTGATTCGGGTTATCCTGTTTTATATCGTTGACCGCGAAGACGTGATACCACAGATTTTTTTGGCTCCGCGTGGCTTGATCTCAATTTTGTTGTTTTATGCCATTCCCACTGAATTCCAGGTAAGGGAGTTTGAAAGTGGAGCTTTGCTCTTAGTCATTATGGCATCAAGTATTATTATGGCGGGGGCCTTAATTGCCGATCGAAAAGGCCGAAATAATTCTGTCGGGCTGCCCAAATAACCAAAACTGAAACGAACTCAATGAAACTACTATTAACCTTATTCTTTTCTCTATATGTATTTAGCGGATTTGCACAGAGAGCTGCTATAAATTACGATGAAGATAAAATTCCGGCCTATACCTTGCCTGAAGTATTAAAAACGGAAAGTGGACGGAAAATTCGAAATGCGAAGCAATGGGAGAAACTCCGGCGACCTGAAATTTTGAAACTTTTTCAGAAAGAGGTTTACGGTATGGTCCCGGGAGAAATTAACGCACCTGAAGTGATAACTTACGAGAATCATGTTTCAGCATTTAATGGCAAAGCAACGAGAACACAATTCGATTTGATTTTCTCGGAAAATGGAAAAGAAATATCTGCAGGCGTGCTTATTTATCTTCCAAAGTCGGATAAGCCTGTGCCGGTTATCCTGGCCTATAATTTCATCGGAAATCATGCTATAAACAGGGATCCAGCTATTCGGATCAGTGAATCATGGGTGTATAACAATCCCTCGTTGGGAATTGTCAATAACCGTTTGACAGAGCAATCCCGTGGAGCAGATGCTGAAAGTTGGCCAATCGAAAAGATTTTGGATGCCGGCTTTGGTTTGGTAACTCTTTATTACGGCGATATTGATCCGGATTACGAGGAGTACTCGGATGGTATTCAGTCTTTGTTTTATAAAGAAGGGCAGGAGCATCCATCTTATGACGAGTGGGGTTCCATTGCTGCCTGGGCATGGGGATTATCGCGCGTGCAGGATTATTTGGAGACCGACAGCCTGATCAACAATCATGAAGTAGTTGTTTTAGGGCATTCGCGTCTGGGGAAAACGGCTCTGTGGGCAGTGGCTGCCGATCAACGTTTTGCAGGTTGTATTGCCAATGATTCGGGGTGTATGGGTGCAGCTATTTCACGGCGGCGTATTGGCGAAACGGTTGCTGTAATTAATCGGAATTTCCCGTATTGGTTTGACGATAATTTCAAGAAATACAGTGATCGGGAAGATTTGCTTCCCGTTGATCAGCATATGCTTCTGGCTTTAATTGCCCCCCGACCGTTGTATGTAGCCAGTGCAACAGAAGATCTTTGGAGTGATCCGAAAGGTGAATTTCTGGGAGTCCGTTTTGCTTCGTCTGTTTACAAGCTTTATGATATCCCCGGCTTGGTTGATGATAACATGCCTGCACCGGAACATCCGGTTGGTGGAGTGGTTTCGTACCATTTAAGAAGCGGGAAGCATGCGATTAAGGCTTATGATTGGGAACAATACCTGGCCTGGGCAAAAAAGTACATTGCCCGCTAAGTCGGATTTCCCGGAAAGATTTATCAGCACACTACAGCATAGTTTAAAGGAATTTCCTTATTTTCGGTTTTCAAACCAAACAAAACCGACTATGCCAAAACATCATTACCTGGCTTTCGACCTTGGCGCATCCAGCGGCCGTGCCATCCTGGGAACTTTATCCGATTCTAAACTGGAATTAACGGAAATTCACCGTTTCGTCAATCAAATGCAACGAATTAACGGACACTATTTTTGGAATATCTTCAGTCTTTTTCAGGAGCTCAAAAAAGGGCTTGCCATCTGCATTCGGGATTTTGGTGTTGAGCCCGAATCGATTGCAGTGGATACCTGGGGCGTAGATTTTGTGCATCTTGATGAAAATGGAATGATCTTGTCGTTGCCCTATGCTTACCGCGATAGCCGTACGGATAACGCGATGGAGGATTTGTTTCAGCGGATTCCCAAGGAAGTGGTTTACCGGCAAACAGGTATTCAGTTCATGCAGTTCAACAGCTTGTTTCAATTATTTTCGATGGTGAAGGACGACTGTGCATTATTGTCGATAACCAAGCGCATTTTGTTCATGCCCGATGCGCTGAATTATTTGTTTTCGGGACAAGCCAAAACAGAGTTTACCATTGCCAGTACTAGTCAGATGTTAGTGCCGGGAAGTTGTGCCTGGCAAACTGACCTGCTTCATGAGGCAGGAATCCCTACCGGCATATTAGGTGAAGTTATTCGTCCCGGAAAACAGATTGGTTTGTTGAGAGAAGATATTGCTGAAGAGACCGGTTGCTCGCAAATTCCTGTTGTTGCTGTTGGTGGTCACGATACAGCATCGGCAATTGCTTCGGTGCCGGCAGAGGATGAGAACTTTGCATACCTTAGTTCCGGCACCTGGTCAATTTTCGGGATTGAGATTCCGGAACCTATTGTCTCGGACAAGTCGCTGGAATTGAACTTTACCAATGAAGGTGGTGTTGAGGGAACAACCCGGTTCCTGAAAAATATTATGGGGATGTGGTTGATCCAGGAATGCCGTAGGATTTGGGCCCGCGAGTATGAATACAGCTGGCCGGAGATGGTTGATCTGGCCAAATCGGTCAAGGCATTCAAATTTGTTATTGACCCGGATGATTCCCGATTTTTGAATCCGGATAATATGCCTGAAACGGTTGTTGCCTTTTGTGAGGAAACCGGGCAGGGGAAACCCGAAAATCATGCTGAGATCATTCGTTGTATCTATGATAGCCTGGCTTTGAAGTACCGGAAGACCTTGGCGGAAATTCGCCAGGTAAGCGATTTGCCAATTAATCGGATTCATGTTATTGGCGGAGGTTGTAACAACGATTTCCTGAACCAGTTAACTGCAGATGTGTGTGAGCTGCCGGTTTATGCCGGACCAACCGAAGCGACTGCTACCGGTAACATCATGATGCAGGCTAAAGCACTGGGACAGGTCGGTTCGTTATCCGAAATCCGGCAGGTGATCCGAAATTCTTTCGAACTAAAAGAATTTAAGCCTCAGAAAATCGAAGATTGGCAAGAAGCCTATCAAAAAATTTGCTAAAGAATCAAATTCGTAAAAAATTTTTATCGCAAAAAGAGCGTGGATTTTTCACGTCGCAACTTGCTTACTGTTTGAAATACAATAAGATCCGTTCTGTCTGCTTTCGATTGATAGGTTTTCATTCTTACTTTGTTGTTTTATAAGTACTTCTGGATGTTCTTTCCGATTGCGGAGATTCTTATATTTGTTTAAATCTAAATCACTAATAAACTCAAAATGCTTAAAAAATTACTCTTGACCGCCCTGATTGCACCCTTGGGGTTTCATGGTGTGGAGGCACAAAATCAAACTAAATCTGACATTGATATGAAAGTAGAAAATCTTCTCTCGAAGATGACTCTCGAGGAGAAAATAGGGCAGTTGAACCAGTATACGTCCCGATGGGAAATGACCGGACCCGCTCCATCCGGAAGCAGTGAACAAGAACTGCTGGAGGAGATTAAAAGCGGAAAGGTTGGCTCTATGCTGAACGTTACCGGAGCTGAAGCGACGATGAAGGCACAAAAGCTGGCGGTAGAAAATACACGTTTGGGAATTCCTTTGATTTTCGGATACGATGTGATTCATGGTTATAAAACGATGTTTCCGATTCCTTTGGCAACAGCGTCGAGTTGGGATCCTTCGGCAGCAGAAGAGAGTGCGCATATTGCTGCGGTTGAGGCTGCAGCTTCTGGTATTCACTGGACTTTTGCCCCGATGGTTGATATTTCGCGCGATGCCCGCTGGGGACGTGTAATGGAAGGTGCCGGAGAAGATCCCTACCTGGGAACTAAAATGGCTGCCGCCCAGGTGCGCGGTTTTCAGGGGGATAACTTGAGTGACGATTATACCATTGCTGCATGTGCCAAACACTTTGCTGCTTATGGCTTTGTTGAGGCTGGTCGCGAATATAATACCGTTGATATCTCGGAATATACCTTGCAAAATGTGGTTTTACCACCTTTCAAAGCAGCCGTTGACGCTGGTGTTGCAACGCTGATGAACTCTTTCAATGTAATTGGTGGCGTACCCTCGACAGCTAACCCTCATTTGTTGCGCGATATTTTGAAAGGCGAATGGAACTTCGATGGTTTTGTGGTATCTGATTGGAATTCCATTGGCGAAATTAAGAATCATGGTGTGGCTCCCGATTTGAAGGAAGCTGCACGTTTGGCCATTATTGCCGGTTCGGATATGGATATGGAAGGCTATTCGTATTTGCCGTTCCTGAAAGAATTGGTTGATGAAGGTTTGGTGGATGAGTCTTTAATTGATGATGCAGCAGGTCGGGTGTTACGCGTGAAATTTGAATTAGGCTTGTTTGATGATCCGTACAAATACAGTAAGCTGGACGAGAAGGGACTGGTATTAAATGAAGATCACCTGAAAGCAGCACGCGATGTGGCGAAGAAGAGTATTGTTCTGTTGAAGAATGATAACAAACTGTTGCCGCTGAAAAAGTCAGGGCAGAAGATTGCCGTAATAGGTGATTTGGCTGACGATAAAGATTCGCCCCTGGGTAGCTGGCGCGCACAAGCTGTTACCGGTTCGGCTGTTTCCTTGCTCGAGGGAATTGAGAATGCAGTGGCTGATCCAAGTAATGTGGCTTTTGAGCGAGGTCCGGTGTACGTTAAAAACGACCCTCAGTTTACCCAACAATTGGAATTTAATGAAACTGATCCATCTGGGATTGACGAGGCGGTTGAGTTAGCCAAAGAAATGGATGTTGTTGTGATGGCTTTAGGCGAAAACTGTTTCCAAACAGGAGAAGGCCGCAGTCAAACGGACATCCGGTTGAAAGGTTTCCAGGAAGAATTATTGAAAGCGGTGTGCGCAGTCAATAAAAATGTGGTGGTGGTTTTAATGAATGGTCGCCCGCTGGTGATTGACTGGATGGCCGAAAATGTTCCGGCAATTGTTGAGTCCTGGCAACTGGGCTCCGAAGCCGGTAATGCGATTGCTGATGTGTTATTTGGTGACTACAATCCATCGGGCAAGTTAACAGTTTCGTTCCCGCGTAGCGTTGGCCAATGTCCGATTTATTATAACCACTTCAGCACCGGTCGTGCGGAAGATACCGGTACGGTATTCTGGTCGCATTATACCGATGAATCGAATGATCCCTTATTTCCCTTTGGTTACGGGTTAAGCTATACCACCTTCAACTATTCGGATTTGGAACTGAGTGCTGATGAAATTACAGCCGATCAGAAGCTGAAAGTCAGTGTAGTGGTAAAAAATACGGGCGATATTGATGGCGAAGAAGTGGTGCAGCTGTATGTGCACGATTTGTACGGAAGCATTGCCCGTCCGGTCAAAGAGCTGAAAGGTTTCAATAAGATTTTCCTGAAAGCCGGCGAAAGTAAAACTGTTGAGTTTGAATTGGGAGCTGATGATTTAGCCTTCTACGGAGCCGACAAAACATGGAAAGCCGAACCGGGTGACTTCGATCTGTGGGTCGGCACGAACTCGCAAAGCGGTTTGAAAGGTTCTTTTAAACTGAAATAGTCAGAATCGATTCGCAATATGATTATGAGGTCGGCTTATTGCCGGCCTTTTTCTTTTAATAATCGGGAAAGAATTGTTGTTGGAGCTGTAGTGCTGTTTCGTTTTTCGGATCGATTGTGAAGATTTGGTGGAGAATGTTTTGTGCATATTGACGATGATCTTGCAGGAGTTCGTAGATCAGTCCGCATTCCAAACACTTGGGATAGTTTGCGTTTATCTTGTAGCATTGTTGTAATCGTTGGGCTGCAGCACTGTAATTCCCGACATGCAATTCAATGTAGGCCAAGTCGACGTAAGCATCACAGGCTGTTGAGTCCAGATCCAAAGCCTTTTCAAGCAGTATTCTGGCTTTGAACGATTGGCCATCGCGATATCGGTAATGAGCTAGTTTGATGTAGTCGGAAGCTCTTGTTTTCTGTGTCAGTGGATCTTCTATCTTTTTTAACAACCATTTTTCGCCTGACAGAGTATCTTCCCGCAGGATTTGCGATAAGATAATTCCATCGTAGAATACAGAACTTGGATAGCGTGTTTTTTCGGATTGTGATTTACTTTTCCGAATAGCCGTACTAAAATAGTCATCGGCCTCTTTAAAGTTGCTTTTGCATAGGTTTATTATACCGAGTGCGAAATGAAGTTCTGGTTTTTGGCAATAGTATCTTTTTCTTTTTAGCTTTATCAAATAGTTCTCATAGAGCCGGAATTGTTCTGTAGTTCCCTGATCGAGTTTGAATAATAAGTTCGGCTGGGTCTTTAAGTGCAATGAAATTTCGGAACGCATCGAATTTTTTAATATGTTTTCCATTAAAGCAGAGCTTAATTTGTAGATTGTCAGGACGTATCGCAGTTCTTCATTCTTGGAATATTGCTGAATGGCATCATCCAGGAAGCTAAAATCTCCGTGAATACTGTTTATGGCCTTTTCGGGGCTTTCAAAATTTAGTTGATGCTTTAGATCATGTTCTTCATTTTGAATAACCATCGTTGTTTTTAAATAATATCCGGCAGCGGTTTGCGGATAGCGTGTAAGGAGAGTGTCAATATAGCTGGTAAGTTTCTGCGATCTGTCGGAACAGTCTAAAGCCGGTATGCTTCGGGCTATGTAATACAAATAAATGGGTTCTGGCATCGTATCTACACACAGGTCGAAATAATAGACCAGGCCATTGCGATCATTTACCCGAATCATCGCATCACTCAGCCATAAAAGGATGAAAGGATCTTTCGGATTTTTGAGAAATTGCTTTTGTAAAGAGTCTTTAGCTGTTTTATTGTATTTCGCGGCTAGTGTTTTCTCATTCAATAAATAATAGACTGTTGCAATTCTGCATAAAACTTTAGCATATTCAAAGCCGGTCTTTAGCTTTAACGAATCCTGGAGTTGATTAAGTAATTCCACAGTTGGGGCTTGGGGGACGGGTGCAAATATGGGTTGCGAAAAGCCGTTTATATCGATCGAAAAAGAGATATCGAAAGGTATCATAAAGTTCTTCTGAATGTATTCCTGAAGGATTTGCTGTTGCTGCCCTTGGGAAGATACTGCAAGAAAAAGCAGAAGCAGTATGACGACTGTTTTCTGAACGAATATTCTCCAATTGCTGAATGTTGCAAACATGGTTTATCTGTTGGGTTCCATGAATACTTCTAGCTTGAGGATGAACGCGTTCAGCAAAGCAAAGTTAAGGCTTTTAGTACCTTAAAAGCAATAGCCTGGGTGTTTTTAGATGTAAATGAGGAAATAAACGTTGTTAATAATGTTTTATAGATGGAGAAGCTTAACAGTCCTAATCGCTGTGCAGCAAAAAGCTCCGACATGTTTAAGTAGTGAGTTGTTCTCAAATAAAAACCACTTCAATATTGACTTGATTGCTGTCGACATTGAAGTGGTGGTCCTTTTTTAATATCGTGTTTGCGCTATCCTGATCAATACTGGGGCGTGCCTTTGAATACTCTGGACTGGGATAACGGAACCAGTTTTCCAAGGTAGGTCAGTTTACCACCCCAATTCCCACTAATGGTTGCCGAAGCAATATCTCCGTCGCTGTTGCTATTGATTGAAATATCGTAGGTGCCGGAACTCGACATGCAAATCAGCTGGATTGAATAACTTTCATGCTTTTTGTTTTTATTCACTTCCATTTTTGTTACCCGGGAATCAACCGATACACCGCCAACACCGTTTGGCCCAAAGTGCGTGTTGGAGCCAATCTGTATAAAGCCGCTTTCGCCATTGATTGCGATGAAATTCAAATTCGACGGAACATTAATGGTAACGCCTCTTTTGCTTTGCAGCCTGTCGGCTTCCAGGACAAAGGTCGAGGAGTCTATGGCCTGGGCAAGTAACTCTGCCTTTTCTTTGGAGATAAGTGCCTGCTGTTCTTTCCTTGCCTGTTTTTTGGCTTTCTTTTCCAAATTCTGATCCTGTGCCTTTACACCGTTTGCTGCGAAACAAAACAGTATAATAAAGGTGATTGAAATTAACTGTTTCATGACTAACTAAATTTGACATTTAAGTTAGTGAATATGAAAGAGTAAGACAAGGGGTTTTAGTATAATAGTTGTTAAAATTAAGACCGGTCAATTTGTCGTTTTCGGTTATCTGAACCCGGTAAATACCCCAAAACAGTAACATAATGCCAATAATTTCCCCGTGGTGTTAAAAATGTTTAATTGATGGTACAGGATAAAACCTTAGATCTCCACTCGATTGTTGTCGGAATTGAAGTGGTTTCTGGTATGTTGCAAAATCGTATTTTCTCTGTTTTTATCAGTATCGGGGTGAGCCTTTATAGACTCTGGACTGTGATAACGGAACCAGTTTTCCATGATAGCTCAGTGTTCTGCCCCAGTTGCTTTTAATTGCTGCCGTAGCCGTAGTTGCTGTCGATCGAAATATTATAGGTGCCGGAACTCGACATGCAGATTAACTGCATCGAATAACCGTCATTCTTTTTGTTTTTCCATACTTCCATTTTTGTTACGCGGGAATCAAGCGATGCGCCGCCAACGCCGTTTGGCCCGATACAGGTACTGGAACCAACTTGTAAAAATCCGCTTTCGCCATTGATGGCGATGAAATTCAAATAGGACTGTACATTTATGGTTACGCCTCTTGAGCATATCAGCCTGTCGGCCTCCAGAACAAAGGTCGAGGAGTCAACAGCTTGGGTAAGTAACTCTGCTTTTTGCTTCGAGATAAGCGCTTGTTGTTCCTTCTTTGCCAGTTTTCGGGCTTTTTTATCCAGCTTCTGATCCTGTGCGTGTACACTGTTTGCAGTGAAACAAATCAGTAAAATAAAGGTGATTGAAAGTAATTGTTTTATAATCAACTAGCTTTGTCCTTCAATTTAGTGAATTTGAGAAAGCACCGCAAGAGGCTTTGTTTGTCTAATTGTTAAATTTAAGACGAGTTAGTCGTTTTTTTTAATATTTCTGAATCAGGAATATACCGGCAAGCAATAACAAGATACCAATAATTCGTCCTGCATTAATGGGATGTTCTGTTAAACCGAAGAAGCCAAAATGATCGATCACCGATGCAGCGATCAGCTGGCCGGCAATGGATGCAGCCAGAACTGTTGTTACACCAATCTTCGGAATGAAAAAGATAACGGAGGAAACAAAGATGGCTCCAAGCATCCCTCCCGCAAATAAATACCAGGGAGCGGTGCGCACCTGCTCCCAGTCGGGAACTTGGGTACGGAAAATGAAGTTGAGGCCAATTAAGCAGATAAACCCAACCATGAAGTTGACCAGTGCTCCTTGCAGCGGATGGCGCAAAAAGGTGGTGAGTTGGGTATTGATGCTGCCTTGCACAGCCAGAATAGTGCCGATGATAAGAACAATGAGTGTGTAAATTAATTTCATACTGACAGGTGTTTATAGGGCGCTGAAAGATTAAATAGAATAAGTTGAACGCAAAGCTTATCGTTCAGGTTCAATTGCATAGCCTTTTAGACAGATGCAATTCTGTCTTGGTTAGATAATGTCGGTGGCCGGTTTATAGTGACGTTTCAGCCAGTGTGCCAAACCATCCAGACCGGGGAACAGCACACGTTCAGTAATGTTGGCCTGATCCAGTTTGTCGCGAACTTCCCACTTCAATTCTTTCGGGATGATCAGGCGACGGTAAAGGTCGGGATGTTGTATGAGCCAGTCGTCGAGAATCGCTGTTGGGTTAGACATCACCGAGAAAAAGGCAAACTGGTTAACGATACGTTCGTCCATACTCGGTGGCTCAAAAAAGGCAACTTGGTTGGGGCCCATCACCTTCTCGAAATCAGACAGGCGGTGAATGCTTTCTTCCAACATTTCGATGGTAAAGGCATTACATTTTTCCTCGAGCAAGCCCTGATTTAATGGATTGCTGATTAGCTTGTTGGCTTTTACAAAATCCACTTTCCAGATTACCCCGTCCAGATCGTACTTTTCCGTATTGACCGTTGCAAAGTGCATGGCATTGAAAGGCGAATAAGTCCAGTCGAGCAGTCGGGTTGGCAGACCATGATGCTGGGCTTTTACCAGCGCCCGCCAGAAGGATCCGGATAGCTGGGCTTCTTTCGAAAGCGAGTATTTGCGGAAGTTACGCAGCAGGTGGTATTCCAGTTCCGGTCGCGAGCCACAGTTGCGTAAAAAGCTGCTTTTTAGTTCGTAACTACTGTCTGAAAGCCCCCGAAAGGCATAATCGGACCGGTATCGGCCCATGCCCGGTTTCCATGAATCCTTGTACACTTCTTCGCATAATTCTTCCCAACTGTGCACAACATAGTCGTTCTGGTATATCGCTTTATTTTCCATGATCTGTTGGCTGAATGATTTTGTTTGTGTTTTATTGCTTCACCACAAAACGATTGAAAGTTATAATTTTTAAATCAGCTGAAGGTTTAAAAACAGTGAATTTACGCTTTCTTTACATCGGATCGACTATCTTAGGGTGTTTGAACTGCCAAGAGAATCATGATCCTAAGAAACCTGACTATAACTTTCCTGTTTATCGTATGTTGTTTGCAGACAAGCGCTCAGGATACCGATAAGGAGAATCGCCTGTTGCAGGTTCCGGTTTCTTTTATGGCAGCCAATCCCGAACATCCGGTTGGTATCTTTGCACTCGATTTACCCTTTTATTTCCCTTCAAGCCAAACGGCCAAATCTCAGTTTCAGTTTTCGTACACCATGGCCAATGTCTGGCATCCGCAGGCCTGGTTTTACTATCCGCAAAACCTGACTACAGCGCAGAAAAGTGTCAGCAATGAGCTTTATATGACCTGGCGTCCGACTTATTTCGAGGCGGTGGGCGTTGACACGCAAGTGAAAACCTTTCAGTCGGATGGGGTTTTGCAGCATTTCCGCTTTGCCTGGCTGCAAAAGTGGAAGAAGAACAGCTTCATCCTGAATATGAACCTGCATCTGTTGAGTGGCGGTTCGTCACCCCTTCATTATCTGGTGAGCGACCGGTTTATTGAGGATTTTCATACTGCGTTTGCTGTCGACGACAATTATGGACGAAGACTTTACCCTTATAACCGGGCCAGCATTCTTTTTCGCGATGAAGATGGAAATGCTTATCGCCGCGATAAAGGCGATTGGTTTACCAGTGTGATTGATGCCCATTATTACCGGGAATTGTTGACACACTCTTCTGCCTATGCGCATGGGCAATTGATGGGTGGTATGCATTTGTCGGTGCCCTTAAACAGTATGCACCGCTATCTTATTCCGGGACTTTCGCTGGGCTACCGTTACGATCGTTTACTTCACCCTAAAACTTCGTTTACGGTGGCGGCTGATGGTGGAATGACCTGGCCAATGTTCCTGAAAACAGGGAGCAGTGTAAAAGCTATTGATAACCCGTGGCGTGGAGCTTTTAAATTTTATTTTGGATTAAACAGGGCGGTAAGTACAAAAAGTATTCTTCAGTTCGGCTTGCTCAGCAATTTTCAGGGGGCCTTGCTGAAAGGCGCCAATAACAAGTGGGGGCAGCTTGGCTACGACGAGATTGGTGTGGGCTATTTGGAGGAAGGGGATATGTGGGAAGGAGAGGAGATCAGCCAGGAATTTTGGCTGGCACGCATTACCCCGGCAGCCATGTATTATTTTTCATACAAAGCTTATTTTGTATTGGGCTGGCTTCGTAATTCCCGCCAATTCAATTTTTATGTGGGCGAAGATTTCTTCTATATTAATAATGCCCCCGATTTCCAGTTAGGCTTCGAATACATCGTCCCTTTGTCGCGTAAAAAATAATATGGAATCAGAATCGTTAGGCCTGTTATTTGTTTCGGACTTTACCTGTTTTTTCAATCATTTTAGTCTTCAACTAAAAAGATACTAATCTTTTCCCCAAAAGATACCTGTCATTTCCCCAAATGATACCTATCTTTTCCTCAAAAGATACCTATCTTTTTAAAAAAGTTCTATAGTGAAATTTTAAAAGTTCAGTATCTTTTTAATTTTCACTATAGGCGATTTTAGAACGTGCGTTGAGACCTGCTATCCGTATGCTTTTGAATCTTTTATTACTGAAGACTAATTACGCGTAACCCTGGGTAATTTTTTCATGAACAAGCTTGCTTTTTTCGTGTTTACTGGTCAAAACTTATTTTGTAATGACTGATATCTCAAATACAAAGGAGCGCCTGCCTCGTTGGATGAAATCGCAGCTCCCTAGCGGTGAAAACTATTCGAAAGTAAAACGCTTAATTACCGAACACAAATTAAATACGATATGTACCAGCGGTAACTGCCCCAATAAGGGGGAATGTTGGAATGCCGGTACAGCCAGTTTCATGATTATGGGTGACCGTTGTACCCGTAACTGCCGGTTTTGTTATGTGCAAAACCTGATTCCTGAGCCTTTGGACTGGGATGAACCGCGCCGGTTAGCCGAAACCATTCAAACGCTTAGCCTGAAACATTGTGTGATTACATCTGTCGATCGGGATGATGTGCAGGATGGTGGAGCCCGCTTTTGGGCCGAGACGATTCGCCAAATCAAAGAGCTGAATCCGAATACCACGATGGAAACGCTGATTCCGGATTTTCATGCGAAGAAGGAATTGGTGCAAAAGGTTATTGATGCGAAGCCCGAAGTTATTTCGCATAACCTGGAAACGGTCAAACGGCTGACGCCAAAAATCAGAAGCACCGCCCGTTACGATCGTAGCTTGAAGGTGATCTCCTACATTGCTGAAGCGGGTATTGTTGCCAAGTCGGGTATTATGCTTGGGCTGGGTGAAAAGCCCGAAGAGGTGCTGGAAGCCATGGACGACCTGAAAGCTGCCGGCTGCAAGGTGTTAACGCTGGGACAATACCTGCAACCCGATCCGCACCTGATGAAAGTGGTGGAGTACATTACACCGGAGCAATTCGAAATTTATCGTAAAGAAGCCTACAAACGTGGATTCCGTTATGTGGAGAGCAGCCCCTTGGTTCGTTCTTCCTACCATGCGGAACGTCATGTGAATGCATAAATCAAACACTTATGAACAAATCATTACACCAGTTGCTTGAGTTGGAAGAACTCACGCCTGAAACTTTTCTGCTACATTTCGATCGGAATGGATTTCAATTTAAACCTGGCCAGTACGCCGTATTGCGTAATCCGGAAACCGGGGAGGCCAGGGAATATTCGATCTACAGTTCCGATCAGGATGAACGCCTTTCATTTTTGATCCGAACGGTCGAGTATGGCGATTTTTCGCGCTATTTACGTCATTTAATACCTGGCAGTACAATCCAGATTGAAGGTCCTCGTGGCTTTTTTGTTTTGGATGAACAAGTGTTGACTGGTCATCCGACCTTATTAATAGCTACAGGTACCGGCATTTCTCCTTTTCACTCGTTTGTGCAAAGCTATCCCGGGCTGAACTACCGCTTGTTACATGGGGTCCATTTTCCGGATGAAGCCTATGGCCGTAAAAGCTACAAGCCGGAACGCTACCAGTTGTGCACTTCGCGCCAGGAGGGAAGCGATTATTTTGGTCGTGTTACTTATTACCTGAAAGATAATCCGGTTTCAGAAGATACAATTTGTTACCTCTGCGGTAATTCCGATATGATCGAGGAGGCAACTGATATCCTGGAGGGCTATGGAGTGAGTGCCGAGAATATTCGTACTGAAGTCTTCTTTTAGAACATGATTTTGCCACAAGTTATAGTTAAGAAGTTAGTTTTTACAGAAAGAATAGCAGCCAAGCGCTGCTATTTTTTATTTTTGCTAACCTGTTTCTTATGGTTTGATTTTTAAAAATCAGAAATGAAAAATATTAAAATCTCGGAAGAGTTGGCTGATAAATGTCCGGATATCTGCTTGTCGTGTATTGAATGCAACGTGAAGGTGGAATTTTTTCGGGAAGACTTGTGGCAACTCATCGAACGCCGTTGTCGTGAAACGGCCAACTCCCTGCAGATGGAGCAGATCAAACTTGTTCCGACTATTGCAGCATCCCGGGAGGCTTATAAAGCTTGCGGCAAAGATCCGGCCCGCTACCGCCTTTCAGCTGAAGCCTTACTGAGAAGAGTTGTCAGTAAAAAAGGTTTGTATCAGATAAACAATGTGGTTGATGCGTTGAACTATGTTTCCATAAGTACCGGTCTTTCAATTGGCGGGTACGATGCCGATAAAATTCAGGGAAACATTACGATGGGAATTGGTAAAGCTGATGAACCTTATGAAGGATTGGGGCGTGGCGAATTGAATATTGAAGGGATGCCGGTTTTTCGCGATGAGCTGGGAGCCTTTGGCACCCCAACTTCCGACTCGGAACGGACAGGCGTGCGCCCCGACACCAAACGATTCCTGATGATTTTGGTTTCGTATAAAGGGTTTCATCCACTTTATGAGTCTAGTCAGGCGGCCGTTCAACTGCTGAGCGATTATGCTTCAGCATCTTATGTGGAAACTTATCAAATTACGGTTTAAACTATGCAAGCTATTTGTCGTTTTTTGCTCAAGTTATTGGGTTGGAAAGCTGTTAGCGGTGTAATGCCTCATAAAAAAGCGATTATCATTGGTGTTCCGCACACCAGCGCCTGGGATTTCATTATTTCCTATTTATATTATACTTCGGTTGGAGGTGTGGCCAACATTGTTATTAAAAAAGAGTTTTTCTTTTGGCCGGTTGGTTACTTCCTGCGAAAAGCCGGCGCCATCCCAATCGATCGTTCCAAAGGTGCTTCGGTGGTTAAGCAGATTGTTGCTGAGATGAACAAGCGTGAGGTGATGCACCTGGCCATTACCCCCGAAGGGACGCGTAAAGCCACTAAACGATGGAAAGCCGGTTTTCACACGATTGCCAAAGCAACAGGTGCTGTTGTGTACCTGGGCTTTTTCGATTTTGGTAAAAAGGAAATTGGCTGGATCGAAACTTTGCCTTTGACAGATGATCCCCAAGAGGATATTCGTCGTATGAAAGCGTATTACCGGACGCGTGGATTGGTGGGCAAACATCGCGATCAGTTCACCCTGGATGATTAGCTTTTTTCACTCCGGGAACTAGCGGAGCATATATTATATATATACATGGAACGCAACGATCAAATATTAACCTTATCCTTGGTTCAACCCGACTTGGTTTGGGAGGATGTTCAAGCGAACCTCGAAGCCTTTGAACAGTTGTTCCGGGATCTTCCTTCCGCTACTGATTTGATCGTTCTGCCCGAAATGTTCTCGACGGGCTTTTCGATGCAGGTGGACAAGTTCGCCGAACCGATGGAGGGCCCCACTGTAAACTGGATGAAAAAGCAAGCTGCAACTTTGAATGCTGTAGTAGCTGGTAGTTTAATGGTAGCCCGGAATGATTGCTTTTATAATCGCTTTGTTTTTGCCCGTTCCGATGGACAGATCGAATATTACGACAAGCGCCATTTATTCTCGATGGGGCAGGAGAATGTCTTTTTTACACCTGGACGGAAGAGATCCGTTATTGAAGTGAAGGGATTTCGAATTCTCCCCCAGGTTTGTTACGATCTTCGGTTTCCTGTTTTTGCCCGTAACCGGAACGACTATGATTTATATTTAAATTGTGCCAACTGGCCTGCTCCCCGAAATGAAGTTTGGGAATGTTTATTGAAAGCACGGGCTATTGAAAATCAATGTTATGTTGCCGGCGTAAATCGGATCGGAACCGATGCTAATGGAATACGGTATTCCGGCAACAGTCAGGTTTTGGATGCCCGGGGGAAAAGTATTGGGGAAGCCGGTACAACAAAAAAATTGATTACAACAGCCTTATCCTTATCTACACTTCAAAAATTTCGTGAAAAGTTCCCTGTTTTGCCCGATGCCGATGACTTTCAAATTGAACTGTAGCATAATCTTTTTTTAGCCTTACACTGTGCTTTGAATTTGTCGTTTTTGCAGAGAATGTGCCCTCTTCGCAGACCTTCTTTCTTATCAATCTATTACTCTTTATGACTAAAAAATGACGTTTTAGTCTTTTTTATCACCATCAAAAAAGGTGAAAAATGGCCCTTTTTTAGCTGATCTGTTAAAAATCCTTAAGTTTTTGCTCCTTCATTTACCTATTTTGATACTCCAAATACCCTATTCGTCCAATATTGGGGGGCTCTTCGCACTTGCCTCTTGCCTTGAATTAGTCGATTGCCGTAAATTGTAAATACAGTTTTCAGCCAAGCTCATGCTAGGGACGTTCAAAAAGTAAAACTGTAAAAAGTAATTGCGGTGTGCTTCAAGTTACCGCAGCAAATTTTAAGACTAAACGGATGTGTATGAATGAAATTTCTACCTGGAATTTTTATTTAGCGGTAATGTTATGTTCTCTATCGATTTTCAGTTTTCTGAAATCGGTTTCTTACCTTATAGAGAATATCTTTCCAACTGTTTTAAGAAAGTTACTTACCCGGAATCAATCTTCGTATTGTCACATCTTTCTCAGAGGACAAGTCGTTGCAGTTTCCCCAATCACTGTGTGGAAACAAGCGGTTTCAATTGCGAAAAATTTTCAAAACAACATATATCAAACGACAATAGAGCAAAGTGCTTTTGCTGCTATTGGTCGTTACACGCATATTCACTCTCTAACGAATAATTAATGCAATGATGAGCTGCCGGATGTTTAACGCAAATAATAACCCCTCGGGCAGCGAAAACTTTAGAAAGAAAAAATGTGAGATTATGAAAGAAAATATCTACCTCGTTTCAATGAAGTCACTAAAAGCCCTTGCTTTTAGTTTTGTACTTCTGTTTTCTTCATTAATGGTGTTTGGGCAAAAAGAGAGTCCAACTATTTTTACAGATAAAGCTGACTATTTGCCTGGAGATTATGCCGTAATTGAAGGTGAAGGCTGGAATCCTGGAGATTCGATTCAACTCTCGATTACACACATTGGAGATGCCATTCCTGACCATACGCATGCGCCATGGGCCTTAGTTGCCGACGCAAATGGTAAGGTCCATTATGAATGGTATGTGAATGAATCGGAGCTTGGGACAGCGATGTCGCTGAAAGCTCAAAGTTTGGCTTTGGCGGATATGTCGGCTGAAACGACTTTTACCGATGGAAGCTACTATAATGTACAACTTAGTATTTATAAACCAGATTCCTATAACAGACGTGTTTATGGCCAAGCTACTGCTCCAGTGGGGAGTGGTTACAGTAGCGATTTGGCAACAAAAGATGCTGTTCCAACGCAGTCCATTGTGAACCAGTTTTATGCTTATTTAGGTTTAGGCCAAATAATGGCTTATGAGGCTTTTATTACAGTGGATGACAATCTTCCGTGTGATGAAGGTGGAATTGAATTCAAGGTGAATTTTGAAACCGGTTTTGGACTTGATTCATCGCGCATGGTTATTGGCGCTTTTGTCAATACCGAAAGACCAGGTATTGATGCTTCTACACCAGCAGTTGTGACTGGATATAAATCAGTAAATTATCCTCAAGATGGGTATTTCCAATCTACAATTGATGTTTCAGGATTAAATCCAGGCGATCAAATACCGGTAGAAATCTGGGTCGTATTAGAGTCTACTGTCCCTGATGGCGGATTAAACGGTAATTTTGCCG
>NZ_JBZQJF010000333.1:0-8624 GCF_059905295.1 Mangrovibacterium sp. | reverse complement strand
TTACCACCATCATGAGGCCTACGGGAAAGGCTGCCCCGAAGATGAATTTTGCCAAGCCCGGATTACTTGCTGCCAATCCTGGAATACCACCTCCAACGATAATGGCCAGCAAGCCGCCAAATGCGATATATGCACCGGCCATAAAACTCAATACCAATATCTTTTTGACCGAATAATTGTTTTTTGCAATGGCCGTTTCGCCGGCAATTTCGAGAATGCGTGGTGGTGTATTCAGGCTCATATGTTTAGAAATTAGATTTACAATAAATAGCAAATAGTCAATGGTCATTTTTCTTAAAATTATACAATCATGCTTTTCGCATTGTTATTTGCTGATGACTTCCTTAAAATGCCCTTCGAGCATCAACCGGGCCTGTTCAATTTCCTCAGGTGTATTTTCCCGCACATCTTCCAGCTGGTACTTTTCTCCCAATGCTTCCCATTTGTACTGGCCTAGTTTATGGTAGGGGAGTATTTCAACCCGTTCCAAATACTTCATCCCTGAAAATTGGGAGATCAGCCACTGCAAATATTCCGGTTTATTGGTGTAGCCCGGAATGAGCACATAACGCAACCAGTAAGGCTTTTGGCTTTTTTCGCGCAAGGTAATCAGGCCGATGGCTGTTTGAAGGCCATTCCGCCCTGTCAGGCTTTCAAAGCCGGCTTCGGTGGTGTGTTTAATGTCGAACATAACCAGGTCGGACAGTTCACTGATCAACTCCGTGGCATGGACATTCGATACCGTTGCATTGGTGTCGATGTTGGTGTGAATGCCTTCAGCTTTTAGCTTTTGAAATAGCGGAATAAGGGTTTTGCTTTGCAGCAGCGGTTCTCCCCCTGAAATGGTGACGCCTCCTTTTTTTCCAAAGTAGGTTTTCATGTTGACGGCCCGCCGGACTATTTCATCCAGGTCGATCAGCTGGCCTCCTTCATGCTTGATGGTGTCGGCATTTTGGCAGTAAAGGCACTTCAAATTACAGCCCTGTAAAAACACAACCAGCCGAATTCCCGGTCCGTCGTGCGTTCCGAATGATTCAATGGAGTGAACTTTCAACTTTGGCGTGGCTTCAGTCATGGAGATGGGCTCGGTGTTTAGCGTAAAATTCCCGTACCCGGAAAATCAGGTACGGGTGATTTATTTGTTTTTGTTGAAATTACATGGTTTCGTGGAAAGAGCGGGTAAGCACTTCCATCTGTTGTTCGCGCGACAGGCGAACGAAGTTCACCGCATAACCGGACACGCGGATGGTCAGCTGCGGATATTCTTCCGGGTGGGCCATCGCATCTTCCAGCAAGGCTCGGTCGAGCACGTTTACGTTCAGATGCTGAGCGTTTTTTCCGAAATAGCCGTCCAAGGTCGCAACCAGGTTGGCAACACGTTCCTCTTCGTTACGGCCCAGTGATTTTGGCACAATTGAGAAGGTGTTTGAGATACCGTCCTGCGAATCTTTGTAGTCGATTTTGGCCACCGAATTCAGCGAAGCGATCGCACCATGGGTGTCGCGTCCGTGCATGGGGTTTGCTCCCGGTGCAAATGGAATGCCTTTGCCACGACCATCGGGTGTTGCACCGGTCTTTTTACCGTACACCACGTTTGAAGTGATGGTCAGTACCGACATGGTTGGATTGGCATTCTTATAAACCGGCAATTTCTTCAGCTCATTACTGAAATGGGCTACTACATCGCGGGCAATGTGATCTACGCGGTCGTCATCGTTTCCGTATTTCGGGAAATCGCCTTCAATTTGGAAGTCAATGGTCAATCCATCCTCGTTACGAACAGGCTTCACCTTGGCATGCTTGATGGCCGAAAGGGAGTCGGCTACAATCGACAAGCCGGCAATACCGTACGCCAGGTTGATGCGCGGGTTGGTGTCGATCAGCGCCATTTGCCCTTTTTCGTAATAATATTTGTCGTGCATGTAGTGAATGATGTTCATCGATTCGTTATACACGCGTGCGACTTCTTTCATGGCAATTTTGAAGTTTGCAATTACTTCGTCGTAGTCCAGGTATTCATTTTGAATTGCGGGGATGCCGTTTACGACTTGTGTCCCCGTATTTTCGCATCGTCCCTTGTTGAGGGCGAGCAACAAGGTTTTGGCCAGGTTGGTACGGGCCCCGAAGAACTGGATGTGTTTCCCCAGTTCCTGAAACGACACACAGCAGGCGATCCC
This sequence comes from Mangrovibacterium sp., assembly GCF_059905295.1. NCBI lineage: Bacteria > Pseudomonadati > Bacteroidota > Bacteroidia > Marinilabiliales > Prolixibacteraceae > Mangrovibacterium > Mangrovibacterium sp. The sequence continues at coordinate 6,447 of NZ_JBZQJF010000333.1, read as the reverse complement.
ATAGTCGTCGGAACAGCTGGTTGTACGCATTAGGTCGTCATTTTCATATTGAATAGACGAGGTATCAATAGAAACCTTCGCACAGAACTCTTTAAAGTGCAGCGGCAATTGTTGCGACCACAGGATTGTGATGTTTGGCTCGGGTGATGGTCCCAGGTTGTACAAGGTGTTTAGGAAACGGAAAGCCGTTTTGGTCACTTTGCTACGTCCGTCAATCAGCATACCGCCGATGGATTCGGTAACCCAGGTCGGGTCGCCCGCAAAGATCTGCTCATAAGCTTCCATCCGCAGGTGACGAACCATGCGGAGTTTCATCACAAACTGGTCGATGTATTCCTGCGCTTCATCCTCGGTAATAACTCCGGCTTGCAAGTCGCGTTCAATGTAAATATCCAGGAAAGAAGATACGCTTCCCAGTGACATCGCTGCACCATCCTGCTCTTTTACAGCAGCCAGGTATCCCATGTAGGTCCATTGTACCGCTTCACGTCCGTTTTCAGCAGGGCGACTCAGGTCGAGATCATAGGCTTTGCCCATCTCAATCATGTCGTAGAGGGCTTTGATTTGCTCGGCCACTTCTTCGCGCAAACGAATGGTTGCATCGGTCATAGGGCCGGTAATATTTTCGAGATCTTCTTTTTTGCCTTCAATCAGTCGGTTGATGCCATACAATGCCAAGCGGCGGTAGTCCCCAATGATTCGGCCGCGGGCATAGTTGTCGGGCAGGCCGGTCAGGAAACCCAAAGAGCGAAATGTCCGGATTTCTGTCGTGTAGGCATCGAAAACCCCGTCGTTGTGGGTTTTGGCATATTTTTCAAAAGTTTCGGCAACATGGGGATCGGGAGCATAACCATGTTCCGATAAGGCACGGCTTACTACCTTGAACCCACCGTAAGGTTTCATAGCACGTTTCAGCAACTCGTTGGTCTGTAAACCAACGATCACTTCCTTGTCTTTGTCGATGTATCCTGCCGGGAACGATTTGATGGTGGAAACAATTTTTGTATCCACATTGCGAAGACCGTTTTTGGCGCGCTCTTCTTTCAGTGCCTGTTTACAAATTGTCCAAAGTGCTTTGGTATTTTCGCTTGGTCCACTTAGAAATGTGTAATCGCCGGTGTAGGTGGAAATGTTCTGCGAAACAAAGTCGCGCACATCAATGGCTTTGTTCCACCGGCCTTCTTTAAATGGGTCTATCGATTTCATAATTTTTAGTTTCTATGTTAGAGCACGATTCGGGTAGTGAACCGAATCAGCGGGATATTTTAATTTTTTGAGATCTGAAGAGCAACTGTTCGAGGCTTTATCAAATGAAATTTCTGAGGTGGAAACAAATGAGTAACCAGCAGTTCTTTCAGCTCATAAAGCTCCTCCAAACTGAACCCGATGATCAGGTTCGGGTGATTAATTGGAATGCGTATTTTGCGTTCGCTTGAGTGGTCTTCGTTTTTTTTGACCCAATATTTACCGTCGAGGTTCTGGATGTACGTCTGAAAGTTGTTGTATTCCTTTTTGTTGAAACTAAAGTTTAGGTTTTTGTAATCCACGTGAATTTTGTTGCATTCAGAGCACTTGTAAATTCGTCCGTTTATCGTTTGATTAATAGTTAATTCGCCTCTTCCTTCGATCATGTTTTCTTTTTCTATTTAAAACGATTCGAAATAACAAATGTTTTCAGAACTATGCAATCGCTAAATGTTGGTATTTTCTGTATCTTGTTTTTATTCCAAAAACGCGAATTTAAAGAGAATTACGATGGAAATAAATTGGACAGAGCAGTTGCAGCCTTTATTTGAGCAATACGGGAAAAGGCAACATCCACTGGCTTATAAAAGCAGATACCAATTAGTAGTGATGGTTGTACTGTCGGCGCAGGATTCGGACCGGCATATCAACGAGTTGGCCCCGCCATTTTTTGCCGTCTATCCGGATGTGAAGACATTGGCAACAGCGGAGCCGGAGGATCTGCACAAATACATCGGTAAGGTTCGAAACTTTGGAAATAAGTCGAAGTGGCTGGTGAAGATGGCCAAGGAAGTTGGTTCGGATGAGCAAATTCCCCGGACAATGGCTGAGCTGATCAAGCTTCCCGGCTTGGGACGCAAATCGGCGAATGTGATCATTCGCGAATCAGGAGATCCTGCAGAAGGTATTATTGTCGATCTGCATGTTTTGCGTGTTGCTCCACGACTGGGCATTGCCGAGGAAGAGGCCAAGCCAAAACCGGAAAAGATTGAAAAGCAGATCATGGCTGAATTGCCGCAGGAACGATGGAACGAAGCGGGTATGGCTATTTCATTTTTGGGACGTGAGATCTGTCGTCCAACAAATCCCCAATGCACGGAATGCCCAATGAATTCCTTTTGTTTGTATTTCAGGGAGCATAAAAAACATCCATAATTCCGGGATGTTACCAACAGGGATGAAAGTAAAGGAGAACAAGAGAAAGCAGTTGAAGGCAATTGAAAACAATTGAAGGCAATTGAATGGAGATGGAAGTTTGATCGGAGCGAGACCAGCCTGTTTTTGTCGAAGGTGAGAAGCGAAAGCTTAGTGAAACCGCTATTCATGGAGCTTGCAACTCGAACCCTGGAATTTTGAGGGTTGACGGATTGATGGAGCTTCAAGTTGAATCAAATTCCAGATTTAAAATTCCAAATCTCAAAAAGTATTCGGTCCCAGCGTTCAGTTCCAATAACCAGCAACCTTCTACCCCTAGTCTGAGCGATAGCGGAGACGAGGGGTAAGTGGTTCATCGTTTGTAACGATGCCTAAAGGCGTTGAAAACGCCAACCTGGAAACCACTCGTTCGGAAACGAGTGGCAGAAGAGCTAGCCCATCGGGCTTCGACATCAATAGAAAGACCGCCCCTCCCCGTTCCCGCGATGTTGGGAAACGCGTCAATGTTTAACCGCGGAAAGCGCAGAGAAGACGCAGAGGGATGGATTAACGATTGCCGATTAGCGATTGAGAGAAGAGTAACCAGCAACAAGCAGTAGCCTCAGACCTCCACAAGGGTCCCTATGCCCGGAACTTGAAACTTAAAACTTGGAAGGGACTTTCAGAAAATAAAGCGGGAACTCGTGACGAATTCCCATTCTGTTATACTTTGTTAAATCAGTAATTAACCGGAACTTGTTTGCAGGTCTGGCAATATTCGGCTTGCTCAACTACCCATTGGCCGTCAATAATCAGTAATTAATGATTCATAAGGGATTTTCAATTTGTCATGAAGTCTCCGAATCATATTGATGTTAAGTTTTCTTTTTTTGTTTAAGATTTCAGAAACCCGACTTTTATATCCGATAATATCAGCTAAATCCTTTTTAGTCAAGTCCATTTGCTCCATTCTAAATAGAATTGCTTCAATGGGGTCAGGTGCATCAATAGGATAATTTTCTTCTTCATATTTTTCGATTAGAATTGAAAGGACTTCAGCTTCATCACCTTCCGGAGAGTCCACAGGTGCGTGGAAAATTTCTTCAAGCCTTTTAATTGCTCGATTATAATCGGCTTCCGTTTTAATTGCTTTAATATTCATCGTCTTTAAATTTTATCTGCATCAATTTTGTCATATTCTTTATGTGTTCCAATAAATCTGATGAATACCCATTGTCTCTCATAATTTATATCTACAACCAGACGGTATTTATTACCGCAGATATTGAAAACAACACGTCCATTTTTTAAGATACTTGCTTTTGCATAGTCCTTTTTAATTTCATTTGGACTAATCCAATTTACTTTCGAAGCTTCTTTATACCAAGTCTTTAGTTGTTGTTCGGAATCAGTATGTTTCTCCCAAAAATCACGAAGTATCTTTTTCGCTATTACTCTCATTTTACCATTGATGTAATACAAAGATAATGGGAATTACCAAATTGGTAACTAACATAGAGGTAATTTTTGGGTTTTTAAAATTTAAATGAAACAAAAATGTCAGCCCACTATTATTCAACAGTTTGTTAAAAAAATAACTTCCAAATTTCAAACAGCTAGGTTCCCATTGCCACATGTGCTCAACCGGAATGTTGTAGGGAATTCCACCTTGCTGTCTTTTATCGTCCTCAATAATTAGTCGGAGCGTGTTTGCAGGTCGGGCAATATTCGGCTTGCTCAACTGTCCATTGGCCGTCCACAATTGTTCCCCGCACATCCGACGAATCGGAGTTGTAGATGATGGCCGCGAGCAGATGCTTCAGCCCGGCTTGTTGCAACACAGGGTTGTCGGCTCGGTAAACAACGGCATCGAATGCTGCACCAAGGCTAAAGTATTTTTCATTGGCCGTTCCCATTGCTTTTCTTCCGTTAATCAGGGCTTGGTGTAACAGCGTTTTTCCGCCATCGGAGAACGTGTTACGCTTGTGGCTAACCAGCCGTTGCCCGTAGTCCATCCAGCGGAAATCTTCGAGCGGGTTGAGGCTGATGTGGCTGTCGGTCCCGATTGACCAGTTGCCACCCGCTGCGTGGAAATCACGCAATCGGAAAATACCATCACCCAGGTTCCCTTCGGTTCCTGGACAAAGTACCACATTTGCTTTCGATTTGGCCAGGCCTACCAGCTCTTCGTCCGACAAGTGCGTACAGTGAACCAAATGAAAGCGTTCATCCAGATTAACCTTGTTTAATAACCAGTCGACCGGTGTTGTCCCCAACTGATTTTTGCAATCTTCCAGTTCTTTCAATTGCTCAGCTGCGTGTATATGAAAGGGTAAATTTCGTGGGCCTAATGCTGCAGTTGCAATAATGTCGGTGGCATCGACAGCCCGCATGGAATGCACGCCAAAACCCAATTGTGCATTTTCGTAATAGTTTGCAGCTTTTTGGCTACTCTCCAGAAGTTTGAAATAGTCTTCATAGGTCCGCGAAATGAACCGGCGCTGTTGCGGATAATAATTGGTTCCAAAGTTCCCTTTTTGGTAGAATACCGGTACGAGTGTGATTTTAATCCCGGCTTGGGCAGCAGCTTCAATTAGCGCCGTTCCCATTTCGGCCAGGTTGGTGTACGGTTTGCCGTACTGGTCGTGATGCAGGTAATGAAATTCGGCGACCTGTGTGTAGCCGTTTTTGAGCATCCGCCGGTATAAATTCAACGCTACTTTCTTCAGATCATCCGGAGTGAATGATAAGGCGCATCGATACATCGCTTCTCGCCAACTCCAGAAATCGTCATCGGTTCCGGTTTGGTGCGTTTCAGCCATTCCTGCCATCCCGTATTGGAATGCATGTGAATGTGCATTCTGAAAACCAGGCAGCACATAGCCGTCAATCCTTTCAAAGTCGGCAAATGGTTCGCTTGGTTTAGTCTCATGGATGTAAGTGATTTGTCCGGTTGAATTGACACCGACGTAAGCCGGACTTATCCAGCCATCTTCGGTGAAGAGTGCTGTAAATTGAAAGAGTTTCATATTGTTGTTAGACGATAGATGTTAGACTTTAGAAATTAGACGAGAAGAGTTTTGCTGAGTTCTTGCAGCGTTTCCTGAAGCAACTGTTGCAATTTTGAAGCTCGGGTTGAATGGTATTTCGTTTCGGAGTCGTCCATGTAAATATCTTTTGACATTTCCAGCTGAATCGCATATTGCCGCTGTTCAGGTTTGCCAAAGTTACGGGTGATGTTTCCGCCTTTGAATGGTGTATTTAACCCCAATTGGTAGTTGCCTGATGCCAGTTTTCGGCTAACTAATTGTTCCTGTTGGGGAGGGACGGTGGTGCCGTCGGCTGTTCCCAGGATCATGTCGGGAAATTTTTCAACCCGAATGCCAGGAACGTAGCGGCGAATGGAATGGCAGTCCCACAGCAAGGCAACGCCAAACTTCTGGTATGCCTCATCTAATAACGATTGTACTGCTGTGTAATAAGGGCTGAAGTATTTTTCTTTTCTTCCGGCAATTTCTTCTTTGGAAACGCTTTTGCGCCCGTCGTTGTATATTGGGTTTCCGTTAAAATCGGTAGCCGGACAAACAGAGGTAATCACCCGGCCGTCGTTGTAGAGAGGTATGCCATCCGGATTCCGGTTTAAGTCAATCAGCAGTCGGCTGTAATTGGCTTTAATGGTCAGCATGCCCAATTCTTTTCCAAAAGCGTAGATGTCGTCCACAAACCAGTCGGTGTCGTCGGCCGGTAGCATCTCCGTTATGAATTCCTGTAGCAGTTCTTCCGGTAGTTCTGTGCCACTGTGGGGTATGCTCAACACGATTGGCGAAAGGATTTCTTTCGGTCGTGTGATGGAGTAGAGGTTATTGTAGTTGTTCATTTTCGTCTTAATTACAAGAGAGGAGGCTTTTATTCTTTGTTCCGACTTATACTGCCTTATAAGGCGGATTTTACGCTGCCGTCTTGAAACAAAGAGTAAACAGAAAATTCAAGGCTGATTTTTATCTTCAATCTTCATCTTCCTGAAAGCTAAGTTCGACGGGTGATTTCCTCCTTCGTCGGAACTTCCCG
>NZ_JBZQJF010000332.1:0-16128 GCF_059905295.1 Mangrovibacterium sp. | reverse complement strand
TTTCTCTTCAGCAAAAACAGTATTTGATTATCCTGATTTCCTCGAAGTACAGATTAAATCGTTTAAGGAATTTTTCCAATTAGGAACAACGCCTGAAAACAGAAAAGGCGAAGGTTTATTCAAGGTATTCGAAGAAAATTTTCCGATCACAGATACACGCAATAATTTCGTATTAGAGTTTATCGATTATCAAGTTGATCCGCCGCGTTATTCGATCGACGAATGTATCGAAAGAGGTTTGACTTTCAGCGTTCCTGTGAAGGCAAAACTAAAACTGTATTGTACGGACCCTGAACACGAAGATTTTGATACAGTGGTTCAGGACGTATATCTGGGAACAGTACCATACATGACTGAGAAAGGTACTTATGTCATTAATGGTGCTGAACGTGTTGTAGTTTCCCAGCTGCACCGTTCTCCTGGGGTTTTCTTTGGTCAGAGTGTGCATGCGAATGGTACAAAGCTTTACTCTGCCCGTATTATTCCTTTTAAAGGATCATGGATCGAATTTGCTACAGACATTAACAGTGTGATGTATGCTTATATCGACCGTAAAAAGAAATTACCTGTAACAACGCTGTTACGGGCCATTGGTTATGAAGGTGATAAAGATATCCTGGAGATCTTTGGACTTGCAGACGAAGTAAAAGTATCGAAGACAGGCTTAGCCAAAGTAGTTGGCCGCAAGCTTGCCGCTCGTGTATTGAAAACATGGGTTGAAGACTTCGTAGACGAAGATACTGGTGAGGTTGTTTCAATCGAACGTAACGAAGTTTTGATTGACCGTGAAACTGTCATCGAAAAAGAACATATTGAAGAAATTTTAGACTCTGGTGCTAAAACTATTCTTCTGCATAAAGAAGATCATAACCTTCAGGATTTTGCAATTATATACAATACGCTTCAAAAAGACCCGTGTAACTCGGAGAAAGAAGCCGTATTGCACATCTATCGTCAATTACGTAATGCTGAACCGCCTGATGAGGCAACAGCCCGCGATGTAATTGATAAGTTGTTCTTTTCAGAGAAACGTTATGACCTTGGTGAAGTAGGACGTTACCGTATCAACAAAAAGTTAGGACTGAACATCGAAATGGATGTTACAGTGTTAACGAAAGAGGACATCATTGAAATCATTAAATATCTGATCAAGCTGGTTAACTCAAAGACTGATGTCGATGATATTGACCACTTGAGCAACCGTCGCGTACGTACTGTAGGCGAACAAATGTATCAACAATTTGGAGTTGGTTTAGCTCGTATGGCCCGTACCATTCGTGAACGAATGAATGTGCGTGACAACGAGGTGTTCACTCCGATTGATTTGATCAATTCCAAAACATTATCTTCTGTAATTAACTCATTCTTCGGAACGAATGCTTTGTCTCAGTTCATGGATCAAACGAACCCATTGGCTGAGATGACGCATAAACGTCGTATGTCGGCACTTGGACCTGGTGGTTTGTCTCGTGAGCGTGCAGGTTTCGAGGTTCGTGACGTGCACTATACGCACTACGGTCGTTTATGTCCGATTGAAACACCGGAAGGACCTAACATTGGTTTGATTTCTTCTTTGTGTGTGTTTGCGAAGGTAACAGATCTTGGTTTCATTGCGACACCTTATCGTAAGGTTGAAAACGGAACCGTTGATTTGTCAGAAGAGGGTGTACTTTATTTGACCGCGGAGGAAGAAGAAGGTAAAGTTATTGCACAGGCAAATGCTCCTATTGATGAAAGTGGTACTTTCGTGAATCAACGTGTAAAAGCTCGTTTGGAAGGTGACTATCCGTTGGTTGAAAAAGAAGAAGTGCAATTGATGGACGTAGGTCCTAACCAGATTGCTTCTGTTGCTGCTTCGTTGATTACTTTCCTGGAACATGATGATGCGAACCGTGCCTTGATGGGATCTAACATGATGCGCCAGGCAGTTCCGTTATTGCGTCCGGAAGCTCCGATCGTTGGAACCGGATTGGAAGGTCCATCTGCTCGTGACTCACGGGTAATGGTTGCCGCAGAGGACGAGGGTGTGGTTGAATATGTTGATGCTGACGAAATCATCATGCGTTATGATATGACTGATGATGAGAAGTACGTAAGCTTTGATAGTGAATTGAAAAGCTATAAAATTCAAAAATATCAAAAAACCAACCAAGGTACTGTTATCGACCTGAAGCCAATCGTTGAAAAAGGTCAACGTGTTGTTAAAGGTCAGGTTCTTACGGAAGGATATGCAACTCAAGGCGGTGAATTAGCTTTGGGACGTAACCTGAAGGTGGCCTTCATGCCTTGGCAGGGATATAACTACGAGGATGCGATTGTAATTTCAGAACGTATCGTTCGTGAAGATGTTTTCACATCTGTTCACGTTGATGAATACTCTCTGGAAGTACGTGACACAAAACGTGGGGTTGAAGAATTTACTTCTGATATTCCTAACGTAAGTGAAGAAGCAACCCGGAACCTGGATGAAAACGGTTTGATCCGTATTGGTGCAGTTGTTAAACCAGGGGACATCCTGATTGGTAAGATTACACCGAAAGGGGAATCTGATCCTTCACCGGAAGAAAAACTGTTACGTGCGATCTTCGGTGACAAAGCCGGTGATGTGAAAGATGCTTCATTGAAAGCTTCTCCTTCATTGAATGGTGTTGTAATCGATAAAAAATTGTTCTCTCGCGTTGTTAAAGACAAAAAAGGTAAACAAGCAACAAAACCAATGTTGGATCAAATCGATGAAGAATTTGATCGTCAGGCTAGTGCTTTGCGTGCCCGCTTAGAGGACAAACTTTTCAACCTTGTGAATGGTAAAACCAGTCAAGGTGTTAAGGACTACTACGGTGGTGACCTGATTGCAAAAGGTGTGAAATTCACTTTGAAACAACTGCAGGAAATCGATTACCTGACTGTTAATCCAAACAAATGGACGACAGACAATGATAAGAATGAGATGATCCGCCAGTTGGTGTTGAATTTCATTCAGAAATATAAAGAATACGAAGCTGTAGGACGTCGTAAGCGTTACAACGTGACGATTGGTGATGAACTTCCGGCAGGTATCATTCAATTAGCAAAAGTTTACATCGCTAAGAAACGTAAGCTTCAAATTGGTGATAAGATGGCAGGTCGCCACGGTAACAAGGGTATTGTTTCCCGTGTTGTTCGTGATGAAGATATGCCATTCCTGGAAGACGGTACACCAGTTGATATCGTATTGAACCCGCTGGGGGTACCTTCTCGTATGAACCTTGGACAGATTTACGAAACTGTTTTAGGTTGGGCAGGTAAAGAATTGGGACTGAAATTTGCTACGCCAATTTTTGACGGTGCTAGTCTTGAAGAAGTAACTGCTTATACTGACAAAGCAGGTGTTCCTGCATTTGGTAAAACTTATCTTCATGATGGTGAAACCGGTGAGCGTTTCGACCAACCTGCGACAGTAGGAGTGATCTATATGTTGAAACTGGGTCACATGGTTGAAGACAAAATGCACGCCCGTTCAATCGGACCATACTCGTTGATTACGCAACAGCCATTGGGGGGTAAAGCTCAGTTTGGTGGTCAGCGTTTCGGGGAAATGGAAGTTTGGGCACTTGAAGCATTCGGTGCATCACATATCCTGCAGGAAATCCTGACTGTGAAATCTGACGATGTTCTCGGCCGTGCCAAAGCATACGAAGCCATCGTTAAAGGTGAGCCAATGCCGCAACCTGGAATTCCGGAATCACTCAACGTATTGCTGCACGAATTGCGCGGTTTAGGTTTGAGCGTAACGCTGGATTGATGACAATGGAACATTTCGGTGTTCCTCTTAGTTAATTTGAAATAAAGACATCGATATATGGCTTTCAGAAAAGATAATAAAGTAAAAAGCAGTTTTTCTAAGATAGCAATTAGTCTTGCTTCTCCGGAAGAGGTTTTGGAACGCTCTCACGGTGAAGTTTTAAAGCCTGAAACTATCAACTACAGAACTTACAAACCAGAACGTGATGGTTTGTTCTGTGAACGTATTTTCGGGCCTGTAAAAGACTACGAATGCCATTGTGGTAAATATAAGCGTATCCGTTATAAAGGAATCGTTTGTGACCGTTGTGGTGTTGAAGTGACCGAAAAGAAAGTACGTCGTGAGCGTATGGGACACATTTCGTTGGTTGTTCCTGTAGCACACATTTGGTACTTCAAATCTTTGCCAAATAAAATTGGTTACTTGTTAGGTTTACCGACCAAGAAACTGGATACCATCATTTATTACGAACGCTATGTTGTTATTCAGGCTGGTGTCAAAGCTCAGGACGGAATCAAGAATAATGATTTCCTGACTGAAGAAGAATACCTGGATATTTTGGATACGCTTCCAAAAGAAAACCAATACCTGGATGATGATGATCCAAATAAATTCATCGCTAAAATGGGGGCTGAAGCATTATATCAATTGCTTGAGCGTATCGATTTAGATGAATTATCATACAGCCTGCGTCACCAGGCCAGCAACGAAACTTCACAGCAACGTAAAAACGAAGCTTTGAAACGTTTGCAGGTTGTTGAAGCTTTCCGTGCCAGCAAAAATATCAACCGTCCGGAATGGATGATTGTAAAAGTTGTTCCGGTTATTCCACCAGACTTACGTCCTTTGGTGCCTTTGGATGGTGGACGTTTTGCGACTTCAGACTTAAATGACCTGTATCGTCGTGTAATCATCCGTAACAACCGTTTGAAACGATTAATTGAAATCAAAGCTCCGGAAGTGATCTTACGTAACGAAAAACGTATGCTTCAGGAAGCTGTCGATTCATTATTTGATAACTCACGTAAATCCAATGCTGTTAAAACAGAAAACAACCGTGCATTGAAATCACTTTCAGATTCATTGAAAGGTAAGCAAGGTCGTTTCCGTCAAAACTTGTTGGGTAAACGTGTTGACTATTCTGCTCGTTCTGTAATCGTTGTTGGACCTACTTTGTCATTGCACGAATGTGGTCTTCCAAAGAATATGGCAGCAGAACTTTACAAGCCCTTCATCATTCGTAAATTGATTGAGCGTGGTATTGTAAAAACCGTTAAATCAGCTAAGAAAATCGTTGACCGTAAGGATCCTGTTGTTTGGGATATCCTGGAAAACGTATTGAAAGGCCACCCGGTTATGCTGAACCGTGCACCGACTCTGCACCGTTTGTCAATTCAGGCTTTCCAGCCGGTATTGATCGAAGGTAAAGCAATTCGCCTGCACCCGTTGGTATGTACCGGTTTCAACGCCGACTTCGACGGTGACCAGATGGCGGTACATGTACCACTGGGTAACGCAGCAGTTTTGGAAACTCAATTGTTGATGTTGGCTTCGCAAAACTTGTTGAACCCTGCCAACGGTGCACCTATTACCGTACCTTCGCAGGATATGGTTTTGGGTCTGTATTACATGACCAAACCTCGTGAAGGTGCTCGTGGTGAAGGAATGACTTTCTACTCGGCTGATGAGGTTATCATTGCCTATAACGAAGGTCGTTTGGAGAAACACTCGATCATTAAAGTTAAAGTTGAAGACGTTGACGACAACGGCGAATACTTTAAGCATATCGTTGAAACAACTGTAGGTCGTGTGTTGGTGAACCAGGTGGTACCTCGCAAAGCTGGTTATATTAACGAATTGCTGACTAAAAAGTCATTACGTAATATTATCTCCGATATCTTCAAGAGAACAGGTAATGCTACTACCGTAAAATTCCTGGATGATATTAAAGAAATTGGATATAAAGCTGCCTATCATGGTGGTTTGTCGTTCAACCTGAGCGATGTTGTTATCCCTGAAGATAAGAAAGTAATTGTTGAAGACGGTTATAACGAAGTTGAAGAAGTAATGAATAACTATAATATGGGTTTCATTACCAATAACGAACGTTACAACCAGGTTATTGATATTTGGACACATGCCAACGCCAAATTGACCAACTCGGTGATGAAAACACTGAGCACCGACCGTCAAGGTTTCAACTCTGTTTACATGATGTTGGACTCCGGAGCTCGTGGTTCGAAAGAGCAGATTCGTCAGTTGTGTGGTATGCGTGGTTTGATGGCGAAACCTCAAAAGTCTGGTTCAACAGGAGCACAGATTATTGAGAACCCGATCTTGGCAAACTTTAAAGAGGGGCTGTCGGTGTTGGAGTACTTTATCTCCACTCACGGTGCTCGTAAAGGTTTGGCGGATACGGCGCTTAAAACTGCCGATGCGGGTTATTTGACCCGTCGTTTGGTAGACGTGGCCCAAGATGTTATCATTTCGGAAGATGACTGTGGAACACTTCGTGGTTTGGTAGCTACGGCTGTTAAAAACAACGAAGAAGTTGTTTCCTCATTATATGAACGGATCGTTGGTCGTACTTCGGTTCACGATATCTTCAATCCACTTACAGGTGATTTAATTGTTGCCACTGGTGATTTAATTGACGAAGAAGTTGCGAAGAAGATTGAAGATTCTCCAATTGAAAGCGTTGAAATCCGCTCGGTATTAACTTGTGAATCCAAAGTTGGTGTATGTAGTAAGTGTTACGGTCGTAACCTTGCAACTGCAAACTTAGCCCGTCGTGGAGAGGCTGTTGGTGTTATCGCTGCACAGTCAATCGGTGAACCGGGAACACAGTTGACACTGCGTACATTCCACGTGGGGGGTATCGCTGGTAACATTTCTTCTCAATCGATGGTAGAGTCTCGTTACGATGGTATCGCCGAGATTGAAGAATTGCGTACTGTGGAGACTAAAGATGAGATGGGTAACAACGTTTACGTTGTAGTAGGTCGTTTGGCCGAACTTCGTATCATCGATAAGAATACACGTATTCCATTGTCAAACCATACAATTCCTTACGGTTCTAAACTGTACATCGAAAATGGTGCAGAGGTAACTAAAGGACAGAAGATTTGTGAATGGGACCCTTATAACGGTGTAATTATCTCAGAATATAACGGTAAGATTTCATTCGAAAACTTAATCGACGGTATAACTTACCGCGAAGAGTCGGATGAACAAACCGGATTCAAGGAAAAAGTAATCATTGAAACTCGTGATAAGACCAAAAACCCATCATTGCAATTGTTGGATGAAAAAGGAGAAGTTATCCGTTCGTACAACTTGCCGGTAGGTGGTCACATCTCTGTTGATGAGGGTGAAATGGTTAAAGCAGGTAAGGTATTGGTGAAAATTCCACGTGCTTCCGGTAAAGCAGGTGATATCACCGGTGGTCTTCCTCGTGTGACTGAGTTGTTCGAAGCACGTAACCCGTCGAACCCTGCGGTTGTTGCTGAGATCGATGGTGAAATTTCTTTCGGAAAAATCAAACGTGGTAACCGTGAGATTACTGTTACATCGAAAACCGGAGATATTAAAAAGTACCTGGTACCACTTTCTAAACAAATTCTGGTACAGGAGAGCGATTATATCAAAGCTGGTACTTCACTTTCTGATGGTGCAATTACTCCTTCGGATATCCTTGGTATCAAAGGGCCTACTGCTGTACAGGAATACATATTGAATGAAGTTCAGGACGTATACCGGATGCAGGGGGTAAAAATTAACGATAAGCACTTCGAGGTGATTATTCGCCAGATGATGCGTAAAGTTGAAATCTCTGATCCGGGTGATACTCGCTTTCTGGAAAGACAAATTGTTGATAAGAACGAATTCCTGCACGAGAACGACTGGATATACAACAAAAAAGTTGTTGTTGATCCGGGTGACTCAGAGTTGCGTTCAGGTATGATTATCACAGCTCGTCGTTTGAGAGATGAAAACTCAACCTTACGTCGTCGCGATAGTAAGTTGATTGAATCTCGTGAAGCGATTCCGGCAACTTCAAGCCAAATTTTGCAAGGTATCACACGTGCTGCCCTGCAAACCAGAAGCTGGTTGTCTGCTGCTTCGTTCCAGGAAACAACAAAAGTATTGAACGAGGCTGCCATCCAAGGTAAAGTTGACTACTTAGACGGTCTGAAGGAGAATGTGATCTGTGGTCACTTGATTCCTGCCGGTACCGGTCTGAAAGAATACAAGAACCTGGTTGTTGGTTCACGCGAAGAGTACGACCGTATGGTTGATATTAAAGAAGCGGAACACGCCAATCGTGAAGACTAATTATGGAAGATCAAAACAAAAAGAATCAGATCAACATTGAGTTGAGTGAAGAAGTAGCACAGGGAACCTATGCAAACCTGGCTATCATCACCCATTCAAACTCAGAGTTTGTGCTCGACTTTGTACGGGTAATGCCTGGAATTCCCAAGGCAAACGTCAAATCGAGAATCATTTTAACTCCGGAACATGCCAAACGCCTGTTAATGGCTTTGGAAGACAATGTGAAGAAGTTTGAAAAAATGAATGGACCAATCAATGTTCCCGGGGGACACAATCCTGTGATGCCGCCGATGACTTTTGGAGGTCCCACAGCTGAAGCCTGATTTTTTTGAGCTGACAATATTGAAAAGCCGCTTTCTTTTTAGAGAGCGGCTTTTTACATATTAGGCAACCGGATGTGTTTCCAGGAATTCTTTTAGCCAAACATTGGTGACGCTTTTTGGTCGGATGATTGGCTGGTTCAGGCCTCGGGCAATGGTGTTCTGTGCACAGAAACCCAATACCCGGGATATTCCAAACATCACCGTATAAAATTCGTAGTGGGTCATGCCATAATGGTACAGTAACGAACCGGAAATGGCATCGACATTCGGCCATGGATTGGCCACTTTTCCGCCTTTGTAGGTTTTCAGAATCTCGGGCACAACTTCGAAAAGTTTCTTGACTGTTTGCAGATAGGGCGATTCGGCGCAATGTTGATCTCCAAATTTCATGAACGATGTGAAACGCGGATCGGTAACGCGCAACACAGCATGTCCATAGCCTGGAATCACTTTCCCGTCATCCAGCGTTTTCATTGCAAAGTTGCGTACCTGGTCGACGGTTGGACGGTTACCGTAAGCATCGTGGATACTGGTAATAAATTTCAGGCAAACCTGATTCGCTAAGCCATGGAGTGGCCCTGCTAGTCCGTTTAAACCAGCTGATGCTGCCAGGTAAATATTAGAAAGTGCCGAATTCACTACCCGGGAGGTAAAGGCACTCACATTGCCGCCTTCGTGGTCGCAGTGCAATACCAGGTATAACCTGTTCAAATCAGCAAACGAAGGGTTGTGACGGTTGAATCCGAGATGATAGGTTAGGTTACTTGCCAGGTCCAGACCTTCTTCTTTCGATTTGATTACTTCGCCGTTCATGAACAAAATGCGGTAAATTCCCGCTGCCAAGGCCGGAAGTTTAGCAATTAGGTTCAATGAATCTTCCAAAGTATATTTCCAGTAATCAGCTTTCGGAATTCCTTCTTCATATTTTTGTTTGAAAACCGAATCACCTTCCATAGCCAAAATACCCATACTGAACATGGTCATCGGGTGAATGGTCTTTGGAAGGGACTTTAGAAGTACCCAGACATAGTCAGGGACCCGACTTCGGGCCATCAGCTCGTGCTTCAACTCCGCAAGTTCTTCGGCGTTGGGTAAAGTACCCGTGACCAGTAAGAAGAAAATCTCCTCGGGAGTTTTATCTTCAAAATCGGGTATTTCGAGATTGCTGATGAAAAGTCCTTTGTAAGGATCGACAAAGGAAGTGTTACATACGAGACTTTTCATCCCGCGCATGCCCCCTAAAATATTTTTGATTGTGATTTCGCCCAGGACAGCGTCGGGATGTTCCGTATAAAGGTGCTCCAGCTCTTGACCTAAATGCTGGATGCGTTGTTCGACTTTTGATAATAGTTTTTCCATAGTTCTTCATTTACGCTTCATCCTTGCTGACTGTCCTGCGAAACTTGTCTGTTAAGGATTACTTCGGGTTAGTGTTATCATTGCGTTTCTTAGGGGGGTAAGCAGGGAAGACCTTCCTGCCTTTTAGCTGGAAGGTCTTTAATCGCTTAATGATGACCTTCGAATTTGAAGGATACTTTTAGCTTGGTTCGAAACTCCAGTGTACCATCGTTGATATGTACATCCATAGTCGTTACTTCGGCGACACGAATGTCGCGCAGTGTTTCCGATGCTTTGGAAATGGCTGATGTTGCTGCCTTTTCCCACGATTCGGTACTTGTTCCAACCAGTTCAATAACTTTATAAACGCTTTCTGCCATAGCTTGCTCCTTTCTATTTGGTTTTTATAAGCTTTTACCGATTTTCGAGGCTCACTGTTTCGCAAATTTGTCTGCTTGACAATAGGTTAAGCTAAATTGTCCTTGTGGAATCGCCCGACAGCATGTTGGAATCATCCGACAGAACGTTGGATTTGTTTGTCAGGGTTGTGGAATCGCCCGACAGGATCCCGGAATCGTTTGATGGAAGGCTGGAATTGACCGACAGAACCCTGGAATTGACCGACAGAACCCTGGAATCGCCCGACGGCATTCTGGAATCGTCCGGCAGCATGTTGGAATCATCCGACAGAACGTTGGAATCGTTTGTCAGGATTGTGGAATCGCCCGATAAGATCCGGGAATCGTTTGATGGAAGGTTGGAATCGTGTATTTGGCCTATTACATTGTTCTTTACTGCTTGTACCTTGTCCGATAATCTATTTTACGGTATTTATTTCTTTTTCAAATGTGTTGAATTTCGTATTTTCGACCACGAACACAAACACAACACACAACCCAATACTTTTGTATTTGCTTCGGTGGATATGCTTAAATACATCGATTGTGAGCAAAGGGAAAAAGCTGCCGCTAACGGATTTCGACATGGTAAAATACGCCGGAATATATTTGTTTCTGCTACTGTTGTTATTTTCAGGACCTGGACGGGCAAATACTGCTTTCAGTAATCTGGATCATACCCGTTTTCAATATTACACGTCGAACGAAGGTTTGGCGCAAAATACCGTTGATTGTATCCTGAAAGACCGCCGGGGCTTTATGTGGTTTGGTACCTGGAACGGCTTGTGCCGGTTTGATGGGTATTCGTTTAAAACATACCGGCAGGAAACCAAGCCGGCAGGATTACCCAATAATTTTATTTATACGCTGTGTGAAGATCCGGATGGTAATATTTGGGTGGGAACGCGGCACGGATTAACGCACTATATTTTTGATCAGGACCGGTTTGAACTTCCCGATGAGCTTGCTAAAGTATTCTCGACCTTTACTGTAAATGATTTGAAGTTTGACAACAACGATCAACTGTGGGTCGCAACCGAGAACAATGGTTTGTGGATCATTCGTTTTAAGGATACGATCTCGGTTCAGAAGGTGGATGAGATCGTGCTTCCCGAACGACGGATCAATTACCTGAGCTTTGCCAGCGATTTTTTATTTGTGGGCACCGGTTCCGGACTGGAAGTGCTGGATGCAGCCCGGGTAAGTAAACTGGACGATTTTAAGCATTTGCAAGAGCTTGTTCAAAACCTGAATGTCACTTCAATTTATACCGATTCGAAAGGAAATTTATGGGTTGGCACCGGCATGGGATTGTTTATGCGGCACAAAGACAGCCGAAGGGTGTCGGAATACTATAATAATCCGGATGATCCGAATAGTTTGAATCATATGGCTGTTACAGCCATTACCGAGGATGCCAACCATACCATGGTTATAGGGACCTTGGGCGGGCTGGATTATTATCAACCGGAAATAGATGGCTTTGCGCACCTGGTAAATAATAATCTTGAAAATGAAACGCTGAACAACCCTTTTGTAAACTGTTTGCAGAGTGATGCTGCGGGCAATGTTTGGATTGGGACTGATAAAGGGGGGGTGAACCATTACAATATTTTTCAGAAACCATTTTTTGCTTTTGTGCACGATCCCGCTAATGCTAATAGTATTAGTCTGAATACGGTCAATTCGATTCTGAAGGAGAAAAACCTGTTGTGGGTCGGAACTGCCGGAGGTGGCCTTAACCGAATTAGTATGCATGGGGCCCGTGTTGAACGTTTGAATTTGAGTCCGCTCAACGCAGCATCCTCTGTCGATAACTTCGTTTCGACAATTTTCCGGGGATCGCAGGGAAACCTGTGGTTAGGAACCTGGGGAGGTGGATTAAAGCGGTTGGTTTCGTTTCGGTCCAAACAAATTGAATCGTTTAACAATGTTGCAGGAGACCCTTCGAGCATTGTTTCCGGCTTTGTCTCGTCGGTTTGCGAAATGTCGCCGGGAGTACTCCTTGTCGGGACCGAAAGCGGACTCGATATTTTTGATGTTGAAAAGCGGACCTTTAAACATGTTGATGCCAAAACCGGTCGGGCTGACCCGATGGAGGTTGGCTGTATGGTGTTGGATAATAAAGGAAGCTTGTGGTTGGGCACAAGGAGAGGGCTTTTTCGTTTTCACCGTAAAGATTTAGCGCATTTCGATGATTTGGATAAAATCCCCTATGACATTTATTTGAATGATCCGCAGGATTCAACTTCGCTTGCCGGGAATTACGTTATTTCATTGATGCAGGCAAAAGATGGAACCGTTTGGGCAGGCACCTATGGTAACGGTATTTGTGCCCTGGCTGATGACGGATCCGGGAAGGTGCTGTTTACAAATTACGATGAGAGCAAAGGTCTATGTAATAATGTAACCTATGCGATGGCCGAAGATCCGGAACACAACATCTGGATTAGTACCGATAAGGGCTTATCGAAGTTCAATCCCAAAGATGGGAGCTTTCAAAACTTCTTTGTGAAAGATGGTTTGCTGAGTGACCAGTTTTACTGGGGAGCTTCTTGTGCCGATGGAGAAGGAAATCTCTATTTTGGCGGGATAGCCGGGCTAAACTATTTTAACGCGGCGTCAATCCAAAAATACAAGGTCACCCCAGATCCGGTTTTTACGACTTTTTCTGTTTTTAACAAGCCTGTTGAAATCGGGAAAGAATATCATTCACAGGTTATCCTTTCGAACTCTATTTCGCAAACCAGGAAGTTGAAGCTTTCCTACAAGGATGCTGTTATTTCGATCGAGTTTTCGGCTTTGGACTATTTCCTGCCCGAAAAAATCAGGTACCGCTATAAAATGGTTGGTGTTGACCAAAGTTGGGTTGAAGTTCCGGCAACCCGAAGGTTTGCAAACTATACGAATTTATCAGGAGGAGACTATACATTCAAGGTACAGGCTTCTAACAGCGACGGCGTTTGGTCGGATAAAACGGCCGAATTAAAGATTACGGTTCAACCGCCCTTTTACGATACCACCTGGTTCCGCTTGTTGGTTGTGCTGGTGATTGTGTTGGCGGTTTTGGCTTATATCCGCTACCGCACACGGTTTTTGCAGGAGCAAAAGCGCAAATTGGAAAAGCAGGTTAGTGAGCGGACTGAACAAATTGAACAACAAAAGGAAACTCTGGAACAACAAGCCTTTCGTTTGCAACGCACAAACCTTCAGTTGGAAGAACGGCAAAAGCTGATTGAAGGTCAGAAAGTGGAGCTGGAGCAGCAAAATGCGAAGATTGGACAACAACGCGACGAGTTAATTGAGCTGAATGAGAAAGTGAACCTGGTTAACCAGCTTCGCTTACGTTTCTTTACGAATATTTCGCATGAGTTTAGAACCCCGTTAACACTGATAATTGACCCCATTGAGCAGTTAATGAGCAAACTGAAAGAAGACAGGAATGCTGTTAGCACGCTTAAAATTGTCAACCGCAATGCGCAGCGGTTATTACATTTGATCAACCAACTCATTTATTTCCGTCGCTTAGAGAACGGAAAACTGGACCTGCGTGTATGTAAAGGCGATCTTAACCAGTTTCTTTACCAGGTTTTTGAATCGTTTTTGGATTTGGCACAGCACCAGCATATTGACTATCAGTTTGAGGTGAAAGAAACACCGGAAGAAAGCTGGTTTGATGCTGAAAAACTCGAGAATGTCTTCTATAACCTACTCTCCAATGCCTTCAAGTATACACCCGAAAAGGGACGTATTTCAATGAAGATTCGGTTTGTTAGGGAAAAAGATGACACGGGGATGGAGATCCCTTATGTTTGTGTTGAGATTAGTGATTCCGGCATAGGTATTAAAGAAGAAGATATGCCCTTCATTTTTGAACGATTTTACCAGGTTAGTACCGAGAAGCACTCAAACCTGAAGAGTTCCGGCATCGGTTTGGCCTTGACCCTTGAGCTGGTGAAAGCTCTGCACGGACGGATTGATGTGGAAAGCACCAGCGGTAAAGGAAGTACCTTTAAAGTGCTGTTGCCTTATACGGCTGATCGTTTCGAAGCCAATGAATTGGATCAGAGTACGGTTCCGGCAGAGGTGAATTTGCAGGGCCGGGTTGATGTTTTACTGGAGAATGTGGCTCAGTCTGTTGAAAAAGAAGAAGTTGCTGAAGAGCATGAACCTGAATCGAAGTCGAAACCGCTTGTGCTGATTGTAGAAGATAATTTCGATCTGCGAACCTTCCTGATTCAAACGCTACGAACCGATTACCGGTTGCTGGGCGCTGAAAATGGTAAAGAGGGGTTGGCTTTGGCTAAAAAATATTCACCCGAATTAATCATTAGCGATGTGATGATGCCGATTATGGACGGTATGGAATTGTGTAGCCGATTGAAAAAGGATATTCAAACCAGCCATATCCCGGTTATTTTGCTTACGGCTCAAAATATGGTCGAGAACTGGATTGAAGGTCTGGAGACCGGTGCCGACGATTATATTCCGAAACCCTTTAATCTGCAGGTACTACAAGCCCGGATGCAAAACCTGATTGCAGGGCGCCACCGGTTGAAAAAGATGTTCAGTAATCCTGCTGATGTTTCTTTGGACGAGGCAACCAGTAACCCGGTTGATGAAGAATTTATGACGCGTGTTTATGAGGTGTTGGAGAAATTATATCAAAATCCCGATTTTTCGGCCAGCCAGTTTGCGGCGGAAATGTTTATGAGCCGAAGTTTGCTCTATAAGAAAATCAAAGCGATTACCGATTTAAATATTACCGATTTTATCAATTCATTTAAGTTGAAAAAGGCTGTCGTCCTCATTCGCGAGAATAAAATGCCTATTGCTGATGTTGCTTTTCAGGTTGGTTTTAACGATCCGAAGTATTTTAGTCGCATCTTCAAAAAGTTTTATGGCATGACACCTTCTGAATTTTCGTCTAAGGCATAATCTGCTTGTTGTCAGTTTGTTTAGTGTCTGTTTTTTGTGGTGGATTTTTAAATTCCTGTTTTGTCCACTTCAAATATTCTTAAGTCCTCCTAAGGCTTATAAAGCCAATCTAATTTTAGGGTACTTAATTAAACAGCACAAACCGAACTATGACCAAACTAAAAACAGTCTTCATTCATCTGCCTTTTATTTGCGCAGGTATTCTATTTAAGCAGCAAGCAAATCTGCTTGTTGTACATCACTTCTTCTTAATAAAGACAGACATTGATCCCTAGATCGCTGATGACGATTCCAAATGGGATTGCCGGGAATGAAAAACAGTAATGTTGGCCTGTTTTAATGTAGCAGATCAACAGGGCAATATTCCTATCAAGAATCTAAACCAGCGTATTGGTTATACGACAACAAATCAGACAAAATCATAATGAATGAACCAAATCAAATTTAATTTTATGAAATTAACTAAACTAATGAGGTACGCTTTAGGCGTAGCAGTTTTGATAGCATTTGGCTTAGTTGGGTGCGAGAAAACGGATATTTATTCCATTGATGCGCCTTCTGACCTTCAGAGTAGGATCGACTCAATTGCAGCTGCGAAAGCAAGTGTAGATACAGGTGATACTACTTACATCGACATCGCTACTGCCATTGTTGGAGCAGATGATTACAGCGCCGCTTGGTGGACAGCATTTTCTGATTACTTTACGATTCCTTCGGGCAAACTATTACATCTGGAGTTTGTAAACCATAACGGTGGAAGTGCAAACAACTGGAATAACTGGAACCTTGCCGTTGCTAATGTCGCAGATCGTGATGCTGCGGATTATTCGGAATACTTTGTTCTCCGGTCTGATGCATACGGCTGGGGTAATGCTGATTTCGACTTAGGTATGGTTACCAATGACTATCCCGACACTGACGGTGACGGTGATGTTTGGAACGACTTCCGCACAACCATGGACGGTGCTACTGTTTCGATGGATATTGACCATTCGGCTACCGGTAATGTATTCGT
>NZ_JBZQJF010000331.1:0-25399 GCF_059905295.1 Mangrovibacterium sp. | reverse complement strand
CAAAAATGGAATTACTGCGAATGGTTTTTACCCCGGGAATTCCCAGTAGCGCTGTTGTCAGCGGGTAGGAAATTTGGTCCTCCACATCTTGAGGGGAACGTCCGGGCCATTCGGTGTATACGATTTGCTGGTTTTCACCAATGTCGGGGATAGCATCAACCGGAACCGGGTCAGACGGCAAAATTCCGGTATTCCATCCAAATGGTGAATTCACAATTCCCCAACTGATGATTACAATCAGGAAGAGGAAGGTTACCAGCTTGTTTTCTAAAAAGAAACGAATTATTTTGTTGAGCATGGTTTATGTGTTATGAAAATTGAACACAGGTGATTAATTGAAATAATCACAGAAAAGCATGCAAAATTGAATGCACACGAAATCGCTCGGAATCAGTGAATACCGAAACCGAAAAGTGTTCAGAAAATCATAAACGATAAACCTGAATATCGGAAAGGAGCTCGCCAACTAGCTTGGGAGGCGGCGATTCAATGTAGTTAACTGCTGTATTTTCTTCTGTCAGAAGATTTTCATGAAGCAAGTCCAGGCTGATTGTTGCCAGTTCTACAGGTATGAACGCGATATGATCCAATACAAATGGAGAAGTGTAATCTTCCTGTAACTGAATAACATGATTTTCGTTGTGGCAGCAACCATCCATATCACAAGTCCCGTCATCGCCAGCACAATTGTGAGCAGTTCCGGTCATGACAGCAACATGTACCAGCTTATTCCCGCAATAATGCTTGGACACAGTGAATCCCATTGTTAGAACTAACAACAGGAAAACAATGCTAATATGACTGATTTTGCGGATCATAAATCTTATGTCAGTATGCAAATGTAACGTATTGAAAGTAAAAATGGTTTAGTTGAAGCGTTAAAGTTTGTAAATCGTGTTTTATTGCTAATGAAAGTTAATATCTGTATCGTGAATGTTTAAAACAAAAAAAAGCGAGGTACAATTACTTCGCTTTTTCTTGTTTTATATGGAATGGATTATTGAATACTTACTTCAACTTTGGCTGATAGTTGTTGAACCAGATTTTCAATATAGCTTCTGAAGTAGGCCGGATCTTTGAAGCGTTCGTCGCTCAATTCCCAACCCGCAGCAGCATAATAAGTAACCGGTTTGTCATTTTCAACCTTTAACTTCGCTAAGAAAGTATTGGTTAACTGCCCTGTTTTTGGCGCTTCGGTATATCCTTCGTAAAGATCGCGAGGAACGATAATTGCCAGGCCTAACCACCATTCCCGGTTGTAGGTTTGCTGATCATGCGTTAACAAAACCATCCATTGATCGTTTACCGGAATCTCCTCCAGCGGATTCTGATCGTTGATATTAACCAGGCCGATCACTAATGTCTCGTCACCTTGCAAGCCGGAAAACTTAACCGTGTTTTGGTAGGCATACATACCAGGCCAGATTGCAGTTGTTTCATCAACGTTGTAGCTACGTCCTTCAGGATGCCAGTTTTCGTATTGGTAGCTAAGAGTCGATTTTACTGGTCCTTCATTGGTAATGTTGAAGATTGTTTTTTCAACATTATTGATCGAATCGTTTAATGTAACACCAAGGCGCATTAAACTGTCACCTGCCATCAAAGCGTATCCCCCTAGTCCTACAGAGTTTCCTACAGCCAGAATGTCGCGACCCCAATCAGCCATGACGTGGTAGTTATCTTCAACTTCTCCTTTTGAATTGATACCAACATTTTCAGGTGACATAAAGGCTGCTCTTTTCCCAAAAAGGTCTTTTGCATTTCGGCCATCCAAATAATGGCGGAAGCCAATTTTATCGTTTTCCCAAGAAGGGCCGTCGGTTTGGTAGCGTTGGTAGCCCAGGCTCTTGTAGATTTCGTTTGCCGGAAGAATTTCGCTTGTTGCCGGTTTAACGGGAGTATCTACTGAGCTTCGTTTCCCGAAACGTGCACTGGTGCGAATGGTGTAAGCCGGTTTTTTTGTGACCCATTGTAAGGTGTAATTGGCTTTTTCGCCGGCATTCAGGTCCGCAACGAAGAACAGTTCATCCCAGCTTTGATCTCCATTCAGGTCGTCGAGTTGTGATGCTATGGTATCGCCTTTCGAAGAAATAACCAAAGGGTAAACTTCGCCTTCAGGAATATTCGGGAGTTGTGATCGTTCAATTGAGATGGCTTTGTCGGTTAGATTTAGCTCCGAAGTATTTGATAGCTCAATCTTTGTTTGCTGCGGTGCTGTTTTACATTGTGTAAATGCGAACGTGCAGCCAAGTGCTGTTAATGCTAGTAGTAAAGAATTGTGTTTCATGTTCGTATTTTTGTTTTTTGGTTTTTCTTGATCTGGTTCACTTGCTCTTTACTTTTCCGGAGCCTGAATCGGCTCCTTCACTAATTGCATAAAGTTGTTACCCCAAGTCACATCACTTTGGTCAACTTTTAGAAAGATATCGGCCGGCACTTGCTGGTAGCAATTATTGATGAGCATGTTTTTTGAATCGCTTACTTCTATAATAGCCCGTCCTTCATGCGGCGTTTTGGTTCTGATGTCGTTTAGAATAACTCCGTTGCATTTGGTGAATTCTAAAGACGGACCTTTTTCGGTTGTTATAACGATATTATTAAAGTGTAGATTTTCTGCTGTCTCAGCCGTAAAGCCGTCTTCTGTTTCCAGGTTAATGTTATCGAAAGATAGTTCGCTGACTGGCATTTCTTCGATTCCGCGAATGAAGCCTGCACTCTTAATATCTACACCGGTGACATTACTGATGTGTATATTCCTGAAAATTGGTGTGCGATCGCTTACCGGTTCCGGTTTCGAAGTTTTATCGTAGAAAAGATTAAAGATGAAAGCATTTTTCTGAATGTTACGCATCACAATATTATCGACACGGATGTTTTCGACTACGCCACCTCTGCCGCGCGATGCTTTCAGCCGGATTCCTGCATCAGTACCATCGAAGACGCAGTTGGAGATCGTTACGTTTTTAACGCCACCCGACATCTCGCTTCCAATAACGACTCCTCCATGACCAGATAGCATGACACAATTGGTAACGGTGATGTTTTCGCAAGGCTTTCCATAGTTGCGGCCATCAAAATCGCGGCCCGATTTGATGGTGACACAATCGTCGCCTACGCTTACGAAGCAGTCCGAAATACGAACATTGGAACAAGAGGAAGGGTTGATTCCATCGGTATTCCATCCATCGTCGGGGTTGTTTATCGTGATGCCATGAATAACCAGATCATTACAGCCAACCGGATTGATGGTCCAAAATGGTGAATTTTTTATGGTGATACCTTCAATGTTGATGTTATTGCACTCCTGAAACTGGATAAACGGCGGGCGAAAGAAAGCCCGGTTTAATCCTTCTTCGAAATAAGGCTCCACTTTAATTTCTTTGTTCTGGTCGAACCACATTTGCTGGTATTTCGTCAATTCCTTCGATGGGTTGTCTTTCCATTTGTTGTATTGAATACGCTTAATTTCTTCCCACCAAACTTTGCCGTTACCTTCCAGCGTGCCTTCACCTTTAATGGTAATATTTTCGGCACCTTTGGCATAAAGTAGCGGAGTGAAGCTATTCATGAAGATTCCTTCCCAACGAATTTTACGGAAGGGGAGGTAGTCGTCAAAATCGGTAGAGAAGGATAATGTTGCTCCAGCATCGAGTTGCAGGGTTATATTACTACGTAATGTAATAGCTCCTGTGGTATAGGTACCTGCGGTGAAGCAGATTGTTCCACCTCCTTCCTTGGCCGCTTGTTCGATTGTTTGGTTGATTAATGCGGTGCATTTCTCGTTACCGCTGTTATCGGCGCCAAGAGCCCGAATGTCATAAGTTTTCGCGAAGAGGCTGTTTGCTATGAGCATAAACAGCACGATTGCAGTTGTTTTCATCTTACTGGTTTTGTCGTTCTATTAATTCTGAAGTTCCCAAAGTTAGACTTTCCTTCAGATATTTACGAAAAATTATCCGAAAAATACAATCGATTGCACTTATTGATTATTACTGGTTTTCCGATGAATGAGCTTTTAGTGGAAGGGAGACTTCATAGTGGCGATTCCCGTCGGGGCATTAATTCTTGTAAATCTTTGTGTTAAAATTTTATTTCACCAATAATAGCTCTTGTAATTTCAAAAAAAAGAAATACTTTTGCAGTCCCGATTATTGTCCGTACTTGCAGTTCTTATAATTGATTGAAAATGTTGTGGATAGAAAAGTTATCAACGAGCCCGATGTTAATAACCTGGAAATTTATAACAGATTGAGATGTAAGTTTTTGCAACTTTTAGTGTTTAATTAAAAAAAATTAGAGCAAGTGGATACTTTATCTTACAAAACCGTTTCGGCCAATAGTGCCACGGTAAACAAAGAATGGGTTGTTGTTGATGCAGCTGGTATGCCGCTGGGACGTTTAGCCAGTGCTGTTGCCAAATTGCTGCGTGGAAAACACAAACCTAATTTTACTCCTCACGTTGATTGTGGAGACAATGTAATTGTTATCAATGCTGAAAAAGTGAAGCTAACTGGTAACAAGTTGAATGACAAAATTTACCTGCGTTACACTGGTTATCCAGGGGGACAACGCAAACAAACTCCGGCGGAAATCATGAGTAAATACCCGGAACGTTTGGTTGAAAAAGCAGTGAAAGGTATGTTGCCTAAAAATCGTCTGGGACGTGCTATTCAGGGTAACATGAGAGTGTATGTAGGTGCTGAGCACAACCAAGAAGCTCAAAACCCGAAAGTTATTGATTTGAATACAATTAAATTGTAACAATGGAAGTAGTAAACACCTTAGGACGTAGAAAGTCAGCCGTTGCCCGCGTGTATGTAAGTGAGGGTAAAGGTAACATCACCATTAACAACCGGGAGTTAAACGAATACTTCCCAAATGGTACACTTCAGTACATTGTGAAGCAGCCTTTAAACTTATTAGGCGTTGCTGATCAATACGACATCAAAATTAACCTTGACGGTGGTGGTATTAAAGGACAAGCTGAAGCAGCTCGTTTAGGTATCGCTCGTGCAATGGTTGAAATTAATGCAGAAAACAAACCAGACTTGAAGCATGCAGGTTTCATGACTCGTGACCCACGTGAAGTGGAACGTAAGAAACCAGGTCAGCCAAAAGCTCGCAAGCGCTTCCAGTTCTCAAAACGTTAATATATTATATCAAAAGAATAACTGTGGATC
Source organism: Mangrovibacterium sp. (assembly GCF_059905295.1). NCBI lineage: Bacteria > Pseudomonadati > Bacteroidota > Bacteroidia > Marinilabiliales > Prolixibacteraceae > Mangrovibacterium > Mangrovibacterium sp. The sequence continues at coordinate 20,219 of NZ_JBZQJF010000331.1, read as the reverse complement.
TGAAACCACTGAGACTCCCCGGCAACGACGAGGGACTACTCAGAGGTTGCTTTTCGACAAATTATTACAAAAGTTAAAAAGATGCCAAGAACAAATTTTCAAGAATTATTGGATGCAGGTGTACACTTTGGTCACCTGAAAAGAAAGTGGAATCCAAACATGGCTCCATACATTTTTATGGAGAAAAACGGTATCCACATCATCGACTTACAAAAAACTGTTGTAAAAATCGATGAAGCTGCCGCTGCCATCAAACAAATTGCCAAATCGGGACGCAAAGTTTTATTTGTGGCTACTAAAAAACAAGCAAAAGAGCTTGTATCTGAAGCTGTTGGTAATGTAAATATGCCTTTCGTTGTAGAACGTTGGCCTGGTGGTATGTTGACAAACTTCCCAACAATCCGTAAAGCTGTTAAGAAAATGATCTCTATCGATAAGATGATGAAAGACAGCAGTTGGGATAACTTATCAAAACGCGAAAAGTTGCAAATTACTCGTCAACGCGCAAAATTGGATAAAGTATTAGGTTCAATCGCTGATTTAACTCGTTTGCCTGCTGCTTTGTTCGTTGTTGACGTATTAAAAGAAAAAATCGCTGTACGTGAAGCTCAAAAACTGGGTATCCCTGTATTTGCGATGGTTGATACAAACTCTAATCCTGATGGAATTGATTTCGTAATTCCTGCAAACGACGATGCTTCTCAATCAATCCGTTTGGTAACTCGTGTTATGTGTGACGCGATTGCTGAAGGTTTGAACGAACGTAAAGTTGAACGCGAGAAAGAAGGCGAAGAAGCTCCTAAGAAAGCTAAATCAGCTAAGAAAGAAGCTGCGAAAGCAGTCGTTTCTGATGATAGCGAGGATGATGTAGATGTTGATCTGGACAATGACGATTCAGAAGAATAATTGCTCACTTTAATTAAAAAATAGAAAAAGATATGGCAATTTCTGCTGCAGATGTAATGAAGTTGCGTAAAGCAACCGGCGCTGGTATGATGGATTGTAAAAATGCTTTAACAGAAGCAGAAGGCAGTTTTGACCGCGCTGTAGAAATTATTCGTGAAAAAGGTAAACTGGTAGCTAGCAAGCGTTCTGACCGTGAGGCTTCAGAAGGTGCTGCTTTGGCTAAAACGAGTGCTGACGGTAAATTTGGTGCTATTGTGGTTGTTAACTGCGAAACTGACTTCGTTGCTAAAAACGAAGGATTCGTAGCTTTAACTCAAAGCTTCCTGAATGTTGCTGTTGACAACAAACCAGCTGACCTTGACGCACTGAAAGCATTGTCTTTAGACGGTCGTACATTGGCTGATCACGTTACAGAACAAACTGGTGTTATCGGCGAGAAAATTGATTTGTCATACTACGGTTGTGTTGAAGCTGCTGCTGTTGTGGCTTATATCCACCCGGGTAACCAATTGGCTACTGTTGTTGGTTTCAACCAAGAAGGGGTTGATGCACAAGTGGCTAAAGATATCGCTATGCAAGTTGCTGCGATGAATCCGGTTGCTGTTGACAAAGATTTCGTTTCTCAGGAAGTAATTGAAAAAGAATTGGAAATTGCTAAAGAGAAATTCCGTCAGGAAGGTAAACCAGAAGCAATGTTGGATAAGATTGCTCAAGGTTCTTTGAATAAATTCTTCAAAGAAAATACCTTGTTGAACCAAGCATTTGTGAAAGACAACAAAGTAGCTGTTAAAGACTACCTGGAGTCGTCAAGTAAAGGTTTAACTGTAACTAGCTTCTTGCGTGTTACTTTAGGAGAATAATTAGCTTACGCTTATTATACCATATTTGAAGAGGTCGTCCGGCAAAGGATGACCTCTTTTTTTGTACTAAGTTCCAAGTTCCAAGTTTCGAGTTTCAAGTTTCGAGTTTCAAGTTCCAAGGCAACCCGACAACTTCAGATATTAAGGACAACCTGATGTCCGAAAAACTTTCCACTTTCATCCCTGTTGGAGATTCCCTCCGAATCATGAATGTTTTTTTTTGTGTCAGCTTACAGGTTCCAAGTGCCAACCTTATTGTGTCATTATAAACAAGTGTTTAAAAATAATGAAGATTTTTGGGGTATCCTTTTCGGCTTTGGACGGATTAATAAGTGTTTAGCGATTCTTACGCCTCCCGGCGTACTCTTACAGCACTTAGTATTCGTGAAAGATTTGTTTTTCATATCTGGTGTACTACGATTTATTTTGATTGTTCATTAAACAGGATTCAACTATTATGCCTTTAATGTATGCCCTGTTCGAAAACCACCTCACAGCCGATCCGTCGGACTATATGGCGGTGGTACAAGACCTGCAAAGTAAAACGCAGGAAGATGTAATTAACCTGATGATAAGCCGCGGCTCCACGGTAACCAAAGCCGAAGCCCTCTCGGTATTCGAGGAGTACGCGCTTGCCCTGGAACAGCTGGTAACCGATGGCTATGCCGTTAACACCCCGCTGTTTAACCTGTCGCCTTCCATCAAAGGCGTCTTCTATTCCGATACTGAACCATTTAACCCGGCCACCCACACCGTAAGGCTGAACATTAGCCCCGGTACCCGTTTGCGCCAAATGGCATCGGGTATAAGCCTTAGCCGTGTGCAGGGAGCCAGTCCGCAGCCCGACCCCTTGTACCTGGAGGACTTGGGTAGCGGCACCCGTAACGAAACGCTTACCTCCGGCAATATTGCCCAACTTATAGGTAGCCGCCTGAAGTTTGAGGCCAGTGACCAACAGCAAGGTATTTTTATACTGGCGGCCGATGGTGCTGAAACCCGCGTAACTACCGTATCGAACAACAAGCCCTCGCGGCTCGATTTCCTGGTACCGCCACTCACTGCCGGAACTTACCGGATTGAGGTTAGGGCGCTGATCCATCACTCCATGAACCTGCGCAAAGGCACTTTGCCGGTCGAACTGGCAGTTCTGTAAGCTTCAATTTATACCCTTATAATGGAAAACCGTCTTCCATTATAAGGGTAGTCTAAATACCAAGCAATGGTCGTTGCCGTACCAGCCTTTGGTCGTCGCTGTTCCAAAGCTTGGTATCCGCATTGCTTCCGCACGAATCCCCATCGCGCGGTGGCAATGAAGCAAAAAGCCTACACGATGCGGTCGTGCCGGGAGCGGAGGGGATTCTTCAAACGAACAAATAAAAAAACCATGAAAACACGATTAATTCTTCTTATTCTATTGGCTTGTATTTCAAGCCTTGGCTACACATTCGCTGGCGCGGGTCTGTGACCCGTGCCTTGCTTTGAAAAAGCAATAATTTACCTTAGGGCAAGGCACAAATTACAAATTTGCGCCAGCGGGGGATTCGGGTTATACCCGACACAGGACACTGCAAATCTGCTCCGGCCTTCGGATAATAGCGAGGAGTAGACTAAAAAAGATTACTTCAGGGCATAAAAAAAGCCTGCTATTAAAGCAGGCATGGAACTATTGGATTTTTGTTTCTCTACGCTTTTACTAACCGTTTAAGGCCTCTGCTCCGTTGGTTACCTCCAGAATTTCGTTGGTAATAGCAGCCTGGCGAGCTTTGTTGAAAGTCAAGGTTAGTTCTTTGATCAAATCCGTGGCGTTATCGGTTGCCTTATGCATAGCAGTCATGCGGGCACCATGCTCAGCTGCATTTGAGTCTAAAAGGGCTTTAAAGAGCTGAATTTTTAACGAACGGGGAATCAATTCATAGACGATCTCTTCCAGGCTTGGCTCGAAAATATAATTCAGGTTCATATTTGGACCTTTCCGATCTTCGGACTGTACCGGTAAAAATTGCTCTGCTGTACAAATTTGTACTGCCGCATTTTTAAATTGGTTATAAACCAACTCAATTCGGTCGTAGCTACCTTTTGCATAGTCGTTCATCAGGTTTTGCGCCAGTACTGACGATTCCTCGTAGGTAAGCTTGTCAAAGACCTGGTTGGCTTGTCCGGCGATGTCATATTGCCCCGATTTCAGGTATTTCTCGCCTTGCTTTCCAACGACCAGGAAATGGACATTTCCACGACGGAGTTGCCTTCCGTAACGGGCTTCAACCATTTCTATGGCTGTTTTGGCAACCGATGAATTAAAGGCACCACAGAGGCCGCGGTTTGAACTGATTAAAACGATCAGAATTTTTTCCGGGTCACGTTGTTCGGTGTATATTGACTCATCGAGATTATCAGCAGCGGTACTTAACGATCGCAGGATGTGCTGCAATTTGTCGGCGTAAGGGCGAATCTGAAGGATTGCATCCTGCGCCTTTTTCAACTTCGCAGCCGACACCATTTTCATGGCGCTGGTTACCTGGCGGGTTGTTTTTACCGAGCTTATCCGGGTTCGTATTTCTTTTAAACTGGCCATTTTAGTATTTGCTTCATGCCGGAGTTATAAGCCGACAGTTTACGATTTAAAACGTGCTGCAACGTCGGCAGCTGCTTTTTCGATGTTTGCTGTACCTTCGTCTGTTAAGCTACCTTTTTTCAACTCGTTTAGGGTTGGACGGTATTTTGCTTCCATCAGTTCAATGAATTCTTTTTCGAATTCTTTGACTTGGTCAACCGGAACCTTACGCAACAATTCTTTGGTCCCGCAGTAGATGATGGCAATTTGGTGCTCAACCTTTATCGGTGCATATTGTCCTTGTTTCAGGATTTCAACGTTTTTACGACCTTTATCCAACACACGCATGGTTGCAGCATCCAGGTCGGATCCGAACTTGGCAAAAGCTTCCAGTTCGCGGAACTGGGCCTGGTCGAGCTTGAGGGTACCGGCAATCTTTTTCATTGCTTTAACCTGTGCATTACCACCAACACGCGATACGGAGATCCCCACGTTAATTGCCGGGCGAACACCAGAAAGGAATAGGTTAGATTCCAGGAAGATCTGTCCGTCGGTAATAGAGATCACGTTGGTTGGGATATAGGCTGATACGTCCGAAGCTTGCGTTTCAATAATTGGAAGAGCAGTTAATGAACCACCTCCTTTTACCTTACCTTTCAAACAGGCGGGAAGGTCATTCATATCAGCTGCAATCTTGTCAGAGTCGATGATTTTGGCTGCACGTTCCAATAAACGGGAGTGCAGGTAGAAAACGTCCCCGGGATAGGCTTCACGGCCTGGTGGGCGACGAAGCAACAACGAAACTTCACGATAAGAAACGGCTTGTTTCGACAAGTCGTCGTATATAATTAAGGCATGACGGCCCGTATCGCGGAAATACTCACCAATGGCAGCTCCGGCATAAGGGGCATAAAATTGCAGGGCAGCCGGATCTGCTGCTGTTGCCGAAACGATAACCGTATAGTCCATGGCTCCGTGTTTGGCCAATGTTGCAGCAATATTGGCAACGGTAGATCCTTTTTGGCCAACAGCTACATAGATACAGTAAACCGGTTTTCCCTCTTCAAAATTAGCGCGTTGATTGATGATGGTATCGATAGCAACGGCTGTTTTACCGGTTTGACGGTCACCAATAATCAACTCGCGTTGTCCGCGACCAATTGGAATCATCGCGTCGATAGCTTTAAGACCTGTTTGCAATGGCTCTTTTACCGGTTGGCGATAGATTACCCCGGGAGCTTTACGTTCCAAAGGCATTTCGAATTTTTCGCCGCTTAAGGCTCCTTTACCGTCAATAGGTATACCAATTGTATTGATTACACGTCCGAGAACACCTTCACCTACTTCGATTGAGGCAATGCGGCGAAGACGTTTTACAGTATCACCTTCTTTGATTTCTTCTGAAGCACCTAAAAGAACAGCACCAACGTTGTCTTCTTCCAGGTTCAGCACGATACCTTTGACCCCGCTGTCAAATTCAATCATCTCATTCTGCTCAACATTCGATAAGCCGTAGATGCGGGCGATTCCATCGCCAACTGTCAACACCGTGCCTACTTCTTCCAGTTCGGCTTCCGATTTAAATCCTTCCAGTTGTTGTTTGAGTATCGCGGATACTTCAGCAGGTTTTATATCAGCCATGGTTATCTCTTTTTCTATTTAATTTCAGATTGTAATAACTTTTCTTTTACTTTTTTAAGTTGACTGGCGATGCTTGCGTCAACTTGCTGATCTTCAATTCGCAGTACAAAGCCACCAATGAGCGATGGATCTACCTTGCGAGTCAGTTCGATTTGCGCATTGAGTTGCTTTTCGAGCTGTTTTTGAATTTCAGATATGATGGCAGGGCTAAGGTCGGTAGCAGTAGTAAATACAGCTGATTTAATTCCTTCTTCCTGTCGGTACAGACTTAATAGGTTGCGGCAAATGCCCGCCAGATGTGCTTCCCTTTTGTTGTTGGTAACTAACTCGAGGAAGTTAAGTGTGAGCGGTTTGATTTTCTTGTCGAAAATTGACTTTAGTAATTTAATCTTCTGGGAAGTTTTAACGATCGGGCTTTCCAATAAAATTCTAAAGTCAGCGCTGTCATTGCATAAAGTGTAAATCAGCTCAATATCTTTTCGAAGGGTATCAAGTTGTTTCTTTTCTTTGGCAAGGCTGAAAAATGCTTTTGAGTAGCGGACTGTAACTTTACTTTGATCCATAATTCTAGTTCAATTTCAAATCCTTGAGCAAACTCTTAATCAGTTCTTCCTGATCATTCTTCCCGTTCATTTCTTTTTGGATGATCTTCTCAGCTACTAAAACTGACAGTTCAACCACTTGCTTCTTCATCTCTGCAATAGCTGCTGTTTTTTCAGCTTCAATTTGTTGACGTGCCGCTTCGATAATTTTTTGGCCTTCAGTATGGGCCAGAGTTTTAGCGTCAGCAAGAATTTTGTCTTTTACTCCACGTGCCTCTTTTAATATTTCTGTTTTCTCTTTGCGCGCTTCGTCCAGAATTTGCTCTTGGTCAGCTTTCATATCGGCGATTTCCTGCCGAGCTTTATCTGCAGAAGAAAGTGCTTCTGCGATGGTTTTTTTACGGTCGTCCAAGGCTGTTAGGATTGGTTTCCAGGCAAACTTTTTGAGCACATAAAAAGTGATGCCAAAAATGATGACCATCCAAAATAAGGTTCCGTAATCCGGTGTAATAAATCCCATGACTAAATCTTTTTATGTTGCCTCCGCTTCCGGCAACCCCGGAAGCTGGCAACATTTCAACTAACATTTCCTAACTAAAAAGAATCAATGCGCAGATGATAACGGCGAAGAAAGCAACACCTTCAACCAATGCAGCAGATACGATCATGTTTGAACGAATGTCTCCACTTGCTTCCGGCTGACGTGCGATCGCTTCCATGGCGCTGGCTCCGATACGGCCAATACCAATACCGGCTCCAACAGCTGCTAAACCTGCACCGATACCGGCACCAATTTCAGCCAAACCAATACCAACGTTACCAACGTTTCCGATTGCTTCTTGTAAAAGGACTAGTAATGTACTCATAATGAACTTTATTTATGATTGAGTATTTGATTTATGTTCTTTTGCAGTATGATGTTCTGCTATTGCCATTCCGAAATATAAAGCCGATAGTAGGGTAAATACATAGGCTTGGATGAATGACACTAAAACGTCGAGTAAGAGAATAAAAACTGAAAATAAAACCGACAAGGGGCTAACAGCCAGGCCGGCTCCAATCCCTCCCGATTGACCGAAGATAAAGATCAAGGCCACAAATACAGTTACGATCATGTGTCCGGCCAGCATGTTGGCAAACAAACGGACCATCAAAACGACTGGTTTCGTGATCACCCCGGTTAACTCGACGAGCGGCATTAAAGGGATTGGGAATTTTAACCACCAGGGAACGTCGGGGTTGTAAATTTCTTTCCAGTAATGTTTGTTTCCGCTGAATGTAGTGATAATAAAAGTGAATACCGCCAGAACCATCGTCACTGCAATATTCCCGGTTACGTTTGCGCCGAACGGAAATATGGGGATTAGGCCCATGAGGTTATTCATTAGGATGAAAAAGAAAATTGTCAGTAGAAATGGCAGATACTTTTCATACTTGTCTTTACCGATTGTTGGCATGGCCACCTCGTCGCGGATAAAGAGAATAACCGGCTCGATTAGGTTTTGCAGGCCTGTTGGAGCCTGACCCGCCGAGTTCTTGGCCATTCGGGCTACTTTAAGCAATAAAAATACCAGTATGAAGACGCTCACAAAGATCCCGGTTACTGCTTTGGTAATTGAAAGGTCGATTGGAAGTCCAATAACTTCACCTGCATCGTTTAGTTCAACGATTTTCCCCGCATTTTTACCTTCTTCCTCTATCTTAAAGTTTTTATAGGTTGCATGGCCATGTTCAAATTTTGAAGACCAGAAAATATTCAACCCGGAATTGTTACTATACAGGATAATGGGGAGAGGAATGGCAATGTGGTGACTTTTGTAAGTTAAAATATGCCATTCAAAAGCGTCGGAAACGTGTTCTGTTACAAATTTGCCAGCTTCAAACTTCTCAAGGTGAGATTCAGTCTGCTCTTCAGATCCGTGTATCTCTTCAGCCAGGATACTCTTTGAGGCTAGCCCCAATGTTATGAAAACAATCAGAAAAGTGATGTATTTGACTTTGCCTGAAAGTTTTAATTTGAGATTCACCATGTCGTAAATGTTCTTTTGAAAGGAGGGACCAAATTAATAAATTAATTTAGAAGAATCCTCAATTTTTTCGTTTTACAATGCGAGTTATAGCGTTTATTTCCATTAAGGTAAAGCCCAGATAGATAATAAACAAACAAAGCAGGAAAAGTTTGGCATGTTGGGCGTGAAACCAAACATATGCTAACGCAAAGAAAATGTAAAGGAACATTTTCCCCATGTTCAAAGCCAGAAACCAAATATTGAATTTTCGGATGTTTCTTGAAATAACTCTTAAAAGCTGAAAGTGCATTAAATTGGTGACTGCGTAGAAAAAAAGCACCATCACTTCGAAATGAGGGATCCCTGTTTCCTTCAGGATTAAATTTGTAAGCAAGTTCTCGCCTGCAATCAAGCCAATGGCTAAAATCCCGGTCTTAATAAGAAATGATTTCATCTTATTTCTTTTTTATAAAGTTCCTAATGGCATGGTAAATTGCCCCTATAAATGCCAGTATCATGAACACAAGCGTAAAGACCGGAAAATTTAAATTCAGCCAATCATCAATCTTTATTCCCGCAAATACACCAAGTCCCATAATGGCGATCATTTCGAACGCCAAGCTTGAATATTGAATAAATTGATTAAAATCTTTAGGCGGTTTTCGCTTTTTCATGGTTTAGTTGGTTTCCCATAGTACAGTTACCTGAGAACACCGATCCCGGTTCAATGCTTAATTTGTCCGTGCCAATCTCTCCCAGAACCGTTGACGTAGATTTGAGAGTAATCAGTTGTTCAATTTTCATCTTCCCTTTCACATAACCAGCGACTTCACAGTTCTTACAAGTTACTTCTCCGGTCACTTTCCCTGTGTCTCCGATCACCACCCGACCATTACTCGAAATATTGCCGTTTAGTTCTCCGTCAATTCGGATGTCACCTTCTGATTTAATATCACCAGTGATGATTGTTCCTTTACCGATTAGGTTGATTACCTGTGTGTTTACTTCGTTGTACGTTTTAGCCATCTCTCTTTTTTTATTTTAAGCGCGATCAAATATAGTAAAGGTTTCATTTTAAAGAAAAAATGAAACCTTTCTATTTATAGTTAAAAGAGATGTTTTTTAACGTAAATGGTTACCCTTATTTGTTGAAATGGTAAAGGAATGTTACTTCTCCGTCAAATGCAGGCTTTTTATTTCCTTCAATTTCCATTTGAACTCTGAGCTGAACTTTACTGATTCCTCTAAGGTTGGCAATTGATTTTAACCAAACGTGGGTTCTGATTTGGCTGTCAACTAAAACAGGTTGTCCGAATTTGAAATTGTCGATTCCGTAGTTTACCAGCATGGCAAAATTTTCAACCGTTAACACTTCTTCCCACATGACAGGAAGCAGCGATAAGGTCAGGTAACCGTGGGCAATTGTTTTTCCGAAAGCACCTTCTTTCTTTGCTCTTTCAGGATCCGTGTGGATCCATTGGTAATCCAGTGTGGCATCGGCAAACTTGTTGATCTGCTCTTGTGTTACCGTGTGGTATTCAGAAACACCCAGTTTCTGGCCGATGTGTTTTTCAAAATCTTCGTGACTTTTAATGATGAGTCGACTCATGTTTGTATGTTTTTTTCAATTTAGATTAAGCGTTATAAGCCCATTTCAGGTAGATCGCGCCCCAAGTAAATCCGGCACCAAATGCAGCAAGGATGATGTTGTCTCCTTTTTTCAATTGCTTTTCGTAGTCCCACAAGCACAAGGGGATGGTTGCTGCCGTTGTATTTCCGTATTTCTGGATGTTGATCATTACCTGCTCTTTGTCGATTTGCATGCGGCGGGCAACGGCGTCGATAATGCGCATATTGGCCTGGTGCGGAACTAACCATGCCAGCTCGTCCGGCGTGATTTCATTCTTCTTCATAATCTCCACGGCAACATCAGCCATTCTCGATACAGCATATTTGAATACCGTTTGTCCGTCCTGGTGTACGAAATGCTCCCGGTTTTCAATCGTTTCAATAGAGGCTGGGCGTTTAGAACCACCGGCTTTCATTTGTAAGTAGTGGCGACCTTTTCCATCAGTATAGTTGATGTGATCCATAACTCCTATGGCTTCTTCTGTTGGCTCCAGCAATACAGCAGCAGCTCCGTCTCCAAAGAGCGGACAGGTGGTTCGATCGGTATAGTCAGTAATGGCGCTCATCATGTCGGCACCAATAATAATTACCTTTTTGTATCTGCCTGTTTCAATGAAGCTTGCGCCGGTAGTTAATGCAAAAACAAAGCCTGAACAGGCTGCGCTGATGTCGTAACTCCAGGCGTTATGCATGCCTGCTTTGCGGCAAATGATGTTGGCTGTTGCCGGTAATGGACGATCTGGGGTAATTGTCGCGCAAATGACCAAGTCGATTTCCTCGGGAGCCGTATTGGTTTTTTTCAGCAACTCTTTCACTGCGCCAACACCCATATCGGAGGTTGCTTTCCCGGCTTCTTTGAGAATTCTTCTTTCCTTGATCCCAATGCGCTGCATGATCCACTCATCAGACGTATCAACCATCGTACTTAACTCTTCATTTGTAAGCCTGTACTCAGGCAAAAATGCACCAATACCCGTTATTGCTGCATGAATTTTTCCCATATTTCAAATTTTTTAAACACCCACCTTTAATCGTAAGATGTTGGATTTCAGGTTATAGATGAGATTCGATAAAAGCTAAAAAAAGAGGCCGAAAGATAGGAGGAAAATATTTAAGCGCAAAAGAAAAGATACGCAAAAATGAAGGGCTAAGTCGTTTTAAAACAATTAATTAAAACGTTCAAAAATTTCAGAAAAAGACAAAAAAAGATCAGAAGAAAGCTCTTCTGATCATCGTATAGAGAATTAAACAGTTACGTTCTTTTCAATTGCAAGTTTACCTCTGTAGTAACCGCATTCGCCGCATACAGTATGGTATTTTACAGTTGCGCCACAGTTTGAACAAGTAGCCAATGTAGCAATTGCTGCTTTGTGATGAGATCTTCTTTTATCTCTTCTAGCTTTTGATGTTTTGTGCTTTGGATGTGCCATTTTCTAAATTCTTTATTCGTTTCCTAATAATTTTTTCAAATCGTCCCATCGTGAATCTGTTTCTTCTTCATGATTCTCCGATGTGTATCTAAGGTCTTTTAGTTTTTTCAACATTTCCGGGTTGCAACCACGTTTGCCGTTTTTATCTTTCGGGTGAATTTGTCTGATTGGGATCGCGAGGATGATAAAGTCGTAAAGCATTTGAGCTATATTGACTTGATGGTCGTTAACGTCGACCCAAATTACATCGTCACCATCTTCGAAACTGTCTTCTCCGTATTTGATAAAAACTCTGTTCTCTGCAGAAATAGGCTGATCGTAATAATCTAAACACCTGTCGCATTGAACATTTACTGTTCCGGAAACATGAAACCAAAGAACCATTAATGCACTTTGCTTTTCGAGGATGACTTTTGCCTGAACGTTTCCGTCCTCGGCGATTCCGCCATCAAAATAGTCGAAAAATTTCTTATCTATTTGAAAGTCAAACTCGTGTCTGCCAAGAGCGAGACCTTTAAATGCGATATTATAAGTTGATATTCCGGCCATTGCTTCGAAAAAAGTGTTGCAAAAGTATAAAAAATATAGAAACGAAGAAAATTATCTGATTTTTTTAACAGGGAAAAATGAATTGTATTTTTCAGCTTTGCAATGGTCAGTTTTACAGTGGTTTAATATTTGATATTCTTGTTGAAAAAATGAGACTTTCTCAGAATGATCCTGAAAGTAGTGCCTTTGCCGATTTCTGATTGTTTGATGAATATTTTCCCTTGGTGATAAATCTCGATAATTCGTTTGGCTAAGGATAGCCCAAGGCCCCAGCCTCGTTTTTTGGTTGTAAAACCCGGGTTGAATATGCTTTTGAACTGGGTTTTGGCTATTCCTTTCCCATTATCGGCAACATCGAAGTAGATGTATTTGTCGTCGTTTTGAAGACTCAATGTGATTTTACCGGAATTGCTCATTGCATCGATAGCATTTTTACACAGGTTTTCAATTACCCAGCTTATTAATGCCGGACTGTGTGGTGTATTGAAGTTTTTATCGTGCGGAAACTGCATGTCGAATTGGACTTTTTGCGATGTACGTGTTTGCAGGTAAGTCACCGTAGCAACAATTGTTTTTCGTAGATCTTCAGGAATCAGCTCCGGTTTCGATCCGATTTTTGAGAAACGTTCCGTTATTTTTTCCAGTCGGTTAATGTCTTTCTCAAACTCAGTTACCAGTTCCGGGTTTATATTCTGCGTTTTTAAGAGCTCAATCCAGGCCATTAACGAAGAAATTGGTGTTCCAAGTTGGTGCGCTGTTTCTTTGGACATGCTTACCCAAAGCTGGTTTTGTTCGGCTTTTCGTGAAGAGTTGAATATGAAATAAGCAACAATAATGAAAAGCGCAATAACGCTGATTTGTATCAGCGGAAAGTATTTAAGGTTTTGTAGCGTCTTCGAATCGCGATAGTAGATATATTGGGTTTCGGTTTCTGATAATATGATTTTAATTGGTTCCTTTTCGCTAATCATTTTCTGCAGCTCGGCCTGCAATGTTTGGGCCTTCCGCTCTTCCTGGAATTCGATGTTGGCCGAGGCGAGAATATTTAGTACGCTGTCGGTTAGAATGATGGGGATATCCGTGTTTGATTCCACAATGTGAGACAGGAATGAAATATTATCGTCTGGTGTATCGATTGGCGAACTTAGCCGTCGGGTGGCTTCGGCCCATAAAGCAACACTTCGGTGTTCTTCCTCAGCCATTTTGTGTGCCAGCCAATTTGTGTACAGAACTGATGCAAAGCCAATAAAGATGGCAACAAATACCAGCAGTAATTTCCAGCGACGATTTCGTTGATAGAGTTCCAAGATGCTTATAATTTTATTAACCGGCAGTTTCGTGAAAAGCTTATTTCTTACTAGATAAACTTTGATGTATTCAACGAAGCAGCCTGACAAAAAGTATAAGCAAAGTACAATTATCCTTTCAACAGATCAAGGGCTGCTTTTTGAATACCTTTTTGGTCGTATCCGCATTCGCGTATAAGCTCTTCTACTGTTCCATGTTCAATGAAGCGGTCAGGTACCCCAAGGCGGACAACCTTGGCTGAATATTGATGATCGACCATGAATTCAATAACTGCTGATCCGAAACCTCCTTGAATTACCCCGTCTTCGATTGTGATAATTTTATCGAACTTCTTAAAAATGTCGTGGAGAAGTTCCTCGTCAAGCGGTTTGACAAAACGCATGTCGTAATGTGCCACTGAAAAACCTTCTTTTTCAATTGCATTAATGGCTCTGGATGCGTTAATGCCGGTTGTTCCTATTGTCAAAATTGCCAGGTCTGATCCTTCATTCATCGTTCGGCCTTTGCCAATAGGAATCAGCTCGAATGGTTTTTTCCAATCGACCTGGCAGCCGCAGCCTCGTGGATAGCGAATAGAAAACGGCCCCATGTTTTCTTGTTGTGCTGTGTACATGAGGTTACGCAGTTCAATTTCGTCCATTGGTGCCGATACCGTCATGTGGGGAATATGACGCATGTAGGCGATGTCGAAAACGCCATGATGAGTAGCTCCGTCAGCACCAACCAAGCCACCACGATCCAGGCAGAATACAACATTCAGATTTTGGATCGCTACATCATGAATGATTTGGTCGTATGAACGTTGCATGAAAGTTGAGTAAACGTTACAAAACGGAACCATACCCCGTATTGCCATACCTGCCGAAAAAGTGACAGCATGCTGTTCGGCAATACCTACGTCGAAAGCGCGATCGGGCATTTTTTCCATCATGATATTTAAAGAGCTTCCACTAGGCATAGCAGGCGTTACACCTACAATCTTGTTATTCTTTTCTGCCAGTTCAACCAAGGTGTTTCCAAAAACATTTTGAAATTTGGGAGGTTTGTTCATCGCGCACTCACAATCGAGCCGTTCTCCGGTTACCTTGTTAAATTTTCCGGGAGCGTGGAATTCTGTTTGGTTGAGTTCAGCCTGTTTGAAGCCTTTCCCTTTTTTTGTAAGGACATGGAGTAATTTTGGCCCAGGGATTTCGCGTAAATCCTGAAGTACTTTGGTTAAGTATTTAATGTCATGTCCGTCAATCGGACCAAAATATCGAATGCCCAGGCTTTCAAAAAGGTTAGATTCTTTCAGAAGGGCTGATTTTAGAGCCCCTTCAGTTTTTTGAACTAAACGTCGTGCCTTAGGACCAAAGCCGTTTAGTTTTCCAAGTCCGTCCCAAACTTCTTGTTTCAGCTTATTGTACGACTTCGACTTGGAGATATTTAATAAGTAGTTGCTAACGCCGCCAACATTGGGGTCGATAGCCATATTGTTATCGTTGAGAATAATCAGCACGTCGGAATTATTGACGACGGCGTTGTTTAAGCCCTCGAAAGCCATCCCGCCGGTCATGGAGCCATCGCCGATTACTGCTACTATTTTCCGTTTTTTGTCTTCCTGAAGATCCGTCGCAACAGCCATTCCCATTGCAGCCGATATTGAAGTGCTGGCATGGCCAACACCAAAGGTATCGTATTCGCTCTCTGTTGGCTTAGGGAAGCCGCTAAGCCCGTTGTATTTTCTGTTTGTGTTGAACTTTGTACGACGACCGGTTAATATTTTGTGTCCGTAGGCCTGGTGACCAACGTCCCACACTAACAAGTCGTAGGGCGTTTGATAAACGTAGTGAAGAGCGACGGTTAATTCAACAACCCCCAAGCTGGCACCAAAGTGTCCCGGGTTGGTAGAAACCTCGTCAATGATGAACTGTCTTAATTCCGAACAGACATTCGGTAATTCATCTATTTTTAGTTTTCGTAGATCTTCGGGGGTATCGATATTTTCCAGCAGTTTCACTGCACCTTCTTCCATGTTGCCAAAATTTGAGAGCCCACAAATATACAATTTATCACTAACGCGAGCATCGTTAAAAGTCGAAGATCAAATAAACCTGATGTTTTGTCATGATTTGGCCTTCGAATTGTTAGATTCTTTGCCGGTGTCGTTCTCGTTGGTCAAAACGAATAAGCTCTGTGTAGCCAACAGTTGTTAAGAGTTCTATGGCTGCGTCAAAGTGTCTTCCAATTTGCGCTGTTTTGTGAGCATCTGATGTCAGGGTAATTGGAATTTGATGGTGGAAACACCGCTCCAGAATTGACGGAGAAGGAGTGAATTCTGCACAAGGGCGGTCGAAACCACCGGTATTTAACTCAATCACCAACTGTTGATCCTTGATGATTTTTAGTGTGTCGTCGATAAGTTTTGATTGGTCTGTTTCCGGATATACCCGAAATTTTTTGATAATGTCCAGATGTCCGATGATATCAAAAAGGCCAGTGCGTGCGGCTTTCTGTATCAGGTCAAAATAACGCTCGTAGAGGTAGTCGTTCGACCATTTTCCGTAAAGTGATTTGTCGGTATCGAAGTTCCAGTCCCCAATAAAGTGGACCGATCCAATGACATAATCCAGGGGGAGGGAGTCAATTAATTGGGCAATTTCACTTTCCATCCCTTCCAGGTAGTCAATTTCTGCACCCAGCTTTACCGTTATTTTGTCCTTGTACTTTTCTTTAAGAGCCTGAACTTGTTCTACCATTACAGGGAGATCAACCTGCGCGATCGACCAATCTACTGGCTTCAGACAAATATGATCGCTAAAACCAATTTCGTCGAGACCTTTTTCTATTGCTGCACGAATCATTTCTTCGTGAGTATTCTTCCCATCCGAAAGAACGCTGTGCATGTGATAATCTGTCATTCCAATCATAGGACCTTTGTGCTATACTTTGGGTTCAGACCTTAAATTTAGTCAATCAAAGTTCAAAATGAAAGAAGTTCGGGGAGGGGTAAAAAAAAGGCAGCTTCAACAAGCTGCCTCAAAGCCATGAAAACAATTAAACAATGTTCAGAAAACAGAAAACTAGAAACAATTATATTGTAAAAATTTCTTTTGTCTTTTTTTCAAGTAAGCTTTCAACGGTTTTTGCGAAATCATTGGTCATGTTCTGAACGTCATTTTCAGCGTCTTTCTCCAAATCTTCCGATAACCCGTTTTTTAGCAATTTTTTTAAGGCGTCGTTTGCATCTTTGCGAGCTGAACGAAGTGCAACTTTTGCATTTTCACCTTCATTATTGGCTTGCTTCGATAATGATTTTCGACGTTCTTCAGTTAACGGCGGAACATTGATGCGAATAAGTTCACCATTGTTCTCCGGATTGAACCCTAAGTTAGCATTAATAATTGCTTTTTCAATTTCCGGGATCAATTGTTTTTCCCAAGGTTGAATTGCAATTGTTCGAGCATCGGGTGTATTGATATTCGAAACTTGCGCTAAAGGTGTTGCACTACCGTAATAATCAACTGCTACTCCGTCAAGCATTCGGGGCGAAGCCTTTCCTGCACGTATATGAACTAATTCTTTCTCTAAATGGTCGATGGCAGATGCCATTCTCTCCTTACATAAATCTAATATCAGTTCTACTTCCTCTTCCATGAATGTGATATGGTCAGTTCATCTTTTTGTGCTGACAGCAAATATAGAAAAAATTAAAGAATATTGAAATTCGCGAAAAAAAAACGCCTAAAAATTGGCTGGGTTAAAACTAGCGATGGACCAGAGTACCTATGTTTTCGCCTGTTACAACCTTTTTCAGGTTTCCTTTTTTATCCATGTTGAAAACAATTATTGGTAATTTGTTCTCTTTGCACATCGTGGTGGCAGTCAAATCCATCACTTTTAAACCTCGATTGTAGATTTCGTCAAAAGAAATTTTGTCGAATTTTTCGGCAGTTGGATCTTTTTCAGGGTCGGCGGTGTATATCCCGTCAACGCGGGTTCCTTTCAGCATCACGTCGGCTTCAATTTCAATACCGCGTAACGAGGATCCTGTGTCGGTTGTAAAGTAAGGGTTGCCCGTTCCAGCTGAAAAAATCGCTACTTCACCTCGCTCGAAAGTTTCCAGCGCTTTGTCTTTCGAGTAGAATTCTCCAACCGGTTCCATCCGGATCGCTGTTAGGACACGCGATTTTACCCCTACTGCAGTTAATGCCGAGTTTAATGCCAGTGCATTGATAACAGTTGCGAGCATTCCCATCTGATCGCCTTTAACCCGGTCGAAGCCATTGGCGGCGCCACTTAAGCCCCTGAAAATATTTCCACCACCGATTACGATGCCGATTTGTACGCCGAGTTCTGCTATTTCTTTGATTTGCTCAGCATATTCATTTAACATCGTTTGGTCAAGCCCGTATTCTTGTTGGCCCATGAGGGATTCCCCACTTAATTTTAGGAGTATGCGTTTGTATGCTATCATTGTCTGTTTTTTTGCCAAAAGTAGGAAAATTGAGAAAATTTCACTCCTTCAGCCTTTAACTTTCCATGTTACCTTGCCTTGAGATGATCGTTCATGTTAAGCCTTCTATATATTAATAAGAGGGAATTTCCATTTCGCAATTAATTATTACTTTTACAGCCGCTGATTTTCAAGAGTTATGACATTAAGCGTGATTTTATTTTTGATGGGATTTTTAAGGACGCTCTTATTAATAGTTATTTTTTATTACCTCATTCGTTTTGTCGTGAAGTTGTTAGCGCCGGTATTTGGATTTCAACAGGTGAACCGGAAACAACAGCAACAAAATCGAAGAACTGAGAAGAGGGCAGAGGGAGATGTACGCCTCGAGAATGTGGAGAAACAAAAGTCGCAGTACTCCAAAGATGATGGAGAGTATGTCGATTTTGAAGAGATTGATTAAGGCTACACAGCAGATAGATAGTATATAAACCAAAAATTAATATTCAACAGCAATTAACGCATTAGATTAATATGGCTCAGGAAGATATTTTTAAAAAACTGGTTGCCCATTGTAAGGAATACGGGTATGTATTCCAGTCGAGTGAGATTTATGACGGACTTGGGGCTGTTTACGACTACGGGCAAAATGGTGTGGAACTCAAAAACAACATTAAAAAATATTGGTGGGATAGCATGGTGCTTCTGCACGAAAATGTAGTTGGAATCGATTCAGCTATTTTTATGCACCCTACAATTTGGAAAGCTTCGGGCCATGTTGACGCGTTTAATGATCCGTTGATTGACAATAAGGATTCCAAGAAACGCTATCGTGCCGATGTCTTGATTGAAGAGCAGTTGGCTAAGTACGAGGAGAAAATGGACAAGGAAGTTGCCAAAGCTCAAAAGCGTTTTGGTGATTCGTTTGACGAAAAGCAGTTTCGTGCGACCAATCCGCGTGTTTTGGCTAACCAGGAAAAGTGGAATGCCCTTCATCAACGGTTTTCAGATGCTTTGAATGCTTCTGATTTGGCTGGCTTGAAGCAAATTATTGAAGACGAAGGTATTGTTTGTCCGATTAGCGGTAGCCGTAACTGGACTGATGTTCGCCAGTTTAACCTGATGTTTTCAACCGATATGGGCTCAACTGCCGATGGCGCTTTGAAAATATATTTACGTCCGGAAACTGCTCAAGGGATTTTTGTAAACTACCTGAATGTGCAAAAAACGGGTCGTATGAAGCTTCCGTTTGGTATTGCACAAATTGGGAAAGCATTTCGTAACGAGATTGTTGCCCGCCAGTTTATTTTCCGGATGCGTGAGTTTGAGCAAATGGAAATGCAGTTTTTCGTGAAGCCGGGAACTGAATTGGATTGGTTTGATCAATGGAAAGAAACCCGGATGAAGTGGCACCGTGCCCTCGGTTTTGGCGATGATAATTACCGTTTTCATGTACACGAAAAATTGGCGCACTATGCCAACGCTGCGGTGGATGTAGAATATAAATTCCCGTTTGGCTTCAAAGAAGTAGAGGGGATTCACTCACGTACCGATTTCGACTTGTCGCAGCACCAGAAATACTCCGGAAAGAAGATTCAGTATTTCGATCCGGAATTAGGCGAATCTTATGTGCCTTTCGTTGTGGAGACGTCCATTGGTGTTGACCGGATGTTTTTGCAGGTAGTTTCTGCTTCATATTGCGAAGAGGAAGTTGAAAGTAATGGCAAGAAAGATACACGTGTGGTAATGAAATTGCCTCCTGTGTTAGCTCCTGTGAAGCTTGCAGTAATGCCGTTGGTGAAAAAAGACGGATTGCCTGAAAAAGCGCGTGAAATTATCGATGATTTGAAATTCGATTTTAATTGCCAGTATGATGAAAAAGATAGTATTGGTAAACGTTATCGCCGTCAGGATGCGATTGGAACACCATTTTGTGTGACAGTTGATCACCAAACATTAGAAGATCAAACTGTGACGATTCGTTATCGAGATACGATGGAGCAAGATCGTGTGGCTATTACCGAATTGAAAGGCATTATTGCTGATCAAGTAAGTTTTAAAAAGCTTTTTGCTAGTCTAAAATAACATAAGCGGATATATGAATTCTAAAAAGCTCCCATGAGGAGCTTTTTTTGTGGCTTTTTGTTTAGTTTTACTTTCAATCTGTAAGTGGTGTTATTTTATCCCTTTTTCCTTCATATTTACTTGGCTAATCAGATAGCTTCAGAATTATATTTGATATATTATATTGTGTATGTATCTGTAGTATAGCTATTCGTGTTGCATATCTGCTTAAAAACATACAACTTAGCTTTTGAAATTTTCTTTTGAAGTTCTCATCCTTTTATTGTGCTAAAAT
>NZ_JBZQJF010000330.1:0-6623 GCF_059905295.1 Mangrovibacterium sp. | reverse complement strand
TGTTGATGCTTCACCCATGTTAACTGCCGAAGAAGAAATCAAGCATTAAAATCTCCACCAACTCGTATTTTTTATTGGGTTGTCAACAGGCAACTTCGTACCTCTTTTTTCTGAAAGTCCCTGCTGAGTTCCAAGTTTCAAGTTCCAAGTTCCAAGTTTCGAGTTTCGAGTTTCGAGTTGCGGCTATAGGTACCCTTGTGGAGGTCTGGGGCTACTGCTTGTTGCTGGTTACTGGTTGCTGGTTACTGGTTGCTGGTTGCTCTTCTCTCAATCGCTAATCGGCAATCAATAATCGTTAATCGTTAACCTTTCACGTTTCACGACAACCCAACAACTTCAGATAACAATGACAACCTGATGTCCGAAAAACTTTCCACTTTCATTCCTGTTGGTTATTCCCGTGAATCAGGTATGTTTTTTGCTGTTTCAGAAATATTAATTTCTATACAAACTATTAAATATTCCATTTTATTTTCAATATTTTAAGCGTTCGTATAGAACACATCACACTGCCATATATCGCTCTGATTTACCCAAGGATCATCAATTTATATCGCGTAATACATTGTATTTTAATCTTATTTGAATTTAAAGAACATTCCCATCCTTTTAACTTTTTAGCGATAATTTTGTTCGCCCAAGCTTAAATGCCTACTTTTGTCGCATAGAATCTATTTTGGTATTAGAATCAATACCAGTCAATCATCAAATTATCTCTATGGTTTTAAAAAGCATGAAAAGGACGTTGTTAAAAGCAACGGCAATGACATTATTATTATTTGGCACAATCACAGGTTATGCACAGAAGAAGGAAAACAGTTTTAAAGTTGGGGGTGCATTAAGATTCAATGTATTTGCAAAAAGCTGGGTTCACAACAAAACACAACCTGAATTTACAATGGATACCTGGAGACTGAATGTCGATGGCAGTCAAGGAGGTATCGACTTCAGTTTTGAATATCGTTTCTACCCTACTTTCGGAACCCATTTTATACATCATGGCTGGCTAGGTCTGGATCTGACCAAAGATTTATACATGAAACTTGGAGTTGTACAGGTTCCCTTTGGAATTACTAAATATGCATCTCACTCCTGGTGGTTCCAGGGCCAATACTATTTTGGTTTGGAAGACGACTACGATGCAGGTATTAAGTTTGACTACAAAGGTATTGACAAACTGGATTTAAGCTTTGCTTATTTCCGACAAGCAGAACCGGAAGGCCCCATTGCCGGTGGCGATGTAACTTATGGCAATGCAGGCCCGGGACGTTATTCATACGATATTACTCCAGGCGTTGGACGTATTGGTACAGAACAGGTTGCTGCACACATTCGTGAACTCAACCAATTCAATGTAAGAGCAGCTTATCATGTTACTGAAGGCCTTGAATTCGGTGTTTCAGCGCAGGTTGGCGGTATTTACAACAGTGTTTTGGATAAAGCTGAAACAAGTACAGCTTTTGACTTGCACATGGTAGCCGATTGGGGCAAAGGCTGGAATTTCAAAGGGTCATTTATCAACTATAACTATAAAGCACAGGCCGACGATGGTGAAATACTTGACATTGTACAAATGGGAGCCTATGGCACTCCATACGATGTAGCAGCCAAAGCAAACGCTTATGCTGTAGGTATTGCGAAAAGCTTTAATGTTGATTTGGGACCAATTACAAACATTCAGGCATATGTTGATTACACCTACATGGACAAAACCAACAGTGACTATGCCGATATGCACCACCTCATTCCGGGGTTCCTGATCTCTGCAGGACCGGTCTATACGTATGTCGATTATGCCATGGGTAAAAACCAACCTTGGTTAACACCAAATTTTGGTGAAGGAATGGGTGTTGGTGATGCCGATGCAAAATGGCAAAAACGATTTAACATTAACATCGGCTATTACTTTTAATATGGAAAAAATTAAAATTGAAAATCTCTCACTTGTTTTCGGGAAAGCCAAAAACAAAGCTTTAAAAATGCTCGATGCAGGCAAGAATAAAGCTGAAATACTGGATGCAACCGGATGTACTGTTGCGGTTCAACATGCAAATCTAAGCATTCAGGAAGGTGAGATTTTTGTAGTCATGGGACTATCAGGGAGTGGTAAATCAACACTGCTACGTTGTATTAACCGACTGATTAACCCTACAACCGGTAAAATCTTCATCAATGACGAAGAAATTACCAACATGAACGATCGCGAGCTATTGAATATTCGTAGAAAAGAGCTTGCTATGGTTTTTCAGCATTTTGGTTTGTTACCCCATCGTACCGTTCTGAGTAACGTGGCATTTGGGCAGGAGCTTCAAGGAGTTCCTAAAGCAGAGCGCGAAAAGCTGGCCCTGGAAACAATCGATCTGGTTGGTTTGAAAGGTTACGAGAACCAAAGAGTAAGTGAATTGTCGGGAGGTATGCAACAGCGTGTAGGCCTGGCTCGTGGTTTAGCCAATAAACCGGAAGTATTGCTGATGGATGAAGCATTTTCGGCACTCGACCCGTTAATTCGTTCTCAAATGCAGGATGAATTACTGATTCTGCAAGAGAAAATGAAGAAAACGATTGTCTTCATCACCCACGATCTCGATGAAGCTATTAAGCTGGGCGATCGTATTGCAATTATGAAGGATGGAGAGATTGTTCAGATTGGTAGTTCTGAGGAAATTATCACCAATCCGGCAAACGATTATATCAAATCATTTGTCGAAAATGTCGATCGCAGCAAGATTGTTACAGCCGCATCAATCATGTTTGCAAAGCCCAAGGTTGCCCGCTTGAAAAAAGATGGCCCTGCCGGGGTTTTACGCATCATGCGCGAAAACGGCGTAGAACATTTACCGGTGGTTAGAACCAACCGAACATTCCTGGGCTACGTTAAGCTGGAAGATGTACTCCGCCTGAAAAACGAAGAAGTAAAAACAATCGAAAGTATTATCAACGAAAATGTGATGAGCGTAACGGCCGACACAACAACTGAGAATATGCTTCCGCTTCTGAGTAAGACAAACTTGCCAATTCCGGTGGTTAACGAAGAGAACCATCTTATTGGAGTTGTGTCCCCTACCTCTATTATTGCCGAAAGTACAGGCATGGCTAAGAAAGAAATCCATGAAATAATCCAAAAAGCTATTGAATTATGATCGTAGGCCAATATATCGAAGATGCTATTAACTGGATGACGGCCAACTTTTCCGGCTTTTTCGATGCAGTTAATATCGGAATGTCGTCGTTAATCGATGTCATTGAATCCTTTTGGGTGTGGTTACCGTTTTACGTCACCATTGCCCTGTTTGCAGGTATTGCCTGGTGGAAAGCAGGTAAATCGAATGCCATACTAACAGTTGTCGGCTTACTTTTCATTTATTTTGCCGGCTTCTGGGACGAAACAATGCAAACTTTTGCATTGGTATTGGCATCTGCCTTTATTGCCCTGGTGATCGGTATTCCTCTTGGAATATGGAGTGCCAAAAATGCAACCGCACAAAAGGTTATTCGTCCAATTCTGGACTTTATGCAAACAATGCCGGCTTTCGTTTACCTGATCCCGGCGGTATTATTTTTCGGACTTGGAACAGTTCCCGGAGCTTTTGCAACGATCATCTTTGCAATGCCGCCGGTTGTACGTTTAACCTCGCTTGGTATCAAACAAGTTCCCGAAGAAATTGTAGAGGCAACAAGAGCTTTTGGTGCGTCTCCCAGCCAGCTGCTGGTTAAAGTACAATTACCTCTGGCTATGCCAACGATCCTTGCCGGCGTAAACCAAACCATTATGATGGCCTTATCAATGGTCGTTATTGCCAGTATGATTGGGGCCAAAGGACTTGGTGAAATTGTACTTCAGGGGATCAGCCAGTTACGTATCGGCTTAGGTTTCGAGAGTGGCTTAGCAGTTGTTCTTTTAGCCATCATCCTCGACCGTATTACTCAAAACTTAGGAAAATCATCTAAAAAGAAATAACATGAGAAAATTATCATTATTCGCTGTCGTTATTGCTGCGAGCTTGCTTTTCAATGCTTGTTCAGGCGGAAAAAAGAAAAGCGAAAATAAAAAGGAAGTAACCATTGCCATGGTGAACTGGATTGAGTGTATCGCCAATACCAATCTGGCTAAAGCCGTATTAGAAGAAAAAGGTTACGATGTGAAACTAATCAATGCAGACGTTGCTCCTGTATTTGCGGCTGTAGCTAAAGGTAATGCCGACTTATTTATGGAAGTTTGGGAACCAATTACCCACAAACCTTACATGGATAAATTTGGCGATCAGGTTGAGCATATTGGAACAATCTACACCCAAGGTGTTTTGGGACTTGTTGTGCCGAGCTATGTTACCATCAATTCAATTGATGAACTGAACAGTGTAAAAGACAAATTTGATGGTAAAATTATTGGTATCAATCCGGGAGCCGGAATCATGAACATTACAAAGAATGTTATCAAGGATTACGGTTTGGATTATGAACTGGTAGCCTCCAGTGAAGCAGGAATGTTGGCTTCATTGAAAAAGGCTTACGACAAAAAAGACTGGATTGTTGTAACAGGCTGGAAACCTCACACGATGTTTGCTCGCTACGATCTGAAGATCTTGAAAGATCCGAAGGAAACAATGGGTAAAGCCGAAACAATCTCCATAATTGCCACGAAAGGCTGGGCCACGAAAAATCCGGAACTGGCAAAATTCTTCAAAAACTTCAAAATGAATGATGATTTGCTGGGCTCCCTGATGCTGGCGGTTGAAGGAAATCCCGGACAAGAAGCCGAAGCTGCAAAGAAATGGTATCACGAGCATAAAGAACTCGTAGACGGCTGGTTCAAATAAGAGAACACATTTCGTTCGAGTTAAAAACGCAGATAACATGAATAGTTATCTGCGTTTTTGTTTTATACCAAAATGAAACAGTAGCTTACGTTATGCAGACACTAAGTATTGTATTAACCGTAATAATATAGAATTGATCTAAACAAACGATAATGCATCCCTACTCCAAATCCGGCTAACTCTGTAAAAATCTTAATTCCAAGACCCTATCAATTTTCTGATTTTCACATAAAAAACTCTTTTTCTGACGACCTTCAATGCTGTCCATTTATCATTTAGGATTATTTAAGAAATTTATCTTGCAGATAGCTTTTTTCACCTATTTTTGGCTACCCAAAGAAAAAATAAATCTAAACGCGCTTTGATATACGGGTTTAGATTCAAGAAAAGTGAGAAGGATTATGAGGTTGAGAGAAATTTCTTGGGATTATTCTGAGTGTGTCTATGTGCGCGCGAACATGGACACTTGTGTTGATTTAATACACTTTCCATACAAGTTTAAGAAGCTTCCTGTATTGGTCAATTTCCGACAAATATGCGGAGGATTCTTTCATACATTCCTGCACATTCATACATTTTTTCCGTCAATCAATCTTTTTTTCGGCCAATCTCCGTTAACGGCAACGGAATGGGAATTAGTCAATCCTTTTTCCTATGTATTTAACCTAATCGATTTTTCAGGCAGCGAAAGATTTATTCAGGAATAAAACATAAACCAATAAATATGAAAAAACAACTACTAACAGCCACATTTTCAGCCTTATTTATTGTGTTTTATACAATATCATTAAAAGCTCAAATGATCCCCTCTTTTCCCGGAGCAGAAGGTGGAGGCATGTATACAACAGGTGGCCGGGGTGGTAAAGTGCTATATGTAACCAATCTTAGCGACGATGGTAAGAAAGGATCGCTGCGTTGGGCAGTTACCCGGAAGTATGCACGTACAGTTGTTTTCAAAGTCTCGGGAACAATTGAATTACGCAAAAAACTACTGATTAGAAGCGACAGTCTGACGATCGCCGGACAAACAGCGCCAGGCGAAGGAATAACATTACGCGGCTACCCTACTAAAATTGATGCTGATAACATCATCGTCCGCTACATGCGATTTAGAATGGGGGATGAAAACGATGTTCAATCTGATGCCCTTGAAGGGCAATTTCATAAGAACCTGATCATCG
The DNA here is from genome assembly GCF_059905295.1 of Mangrovibacterium sp. Taxonomy (NCBI): domain Bacteria; kingdom Pseudomonadati; phylum Bacteroidota; class Bacteroidia; order Marinilabiliales; family Prolixibacteraceae; genus Mangrovibacterium; species Mangrovibacterium sp. Next base: position 625 of record NZ_JBZQJF010000330.1, on the reverse strand, counting down.
ATCACTGTAGTATTAGCTGGAGCACCGACGAATGTGCATCCTTCTATGGAAACAAGAACTTTACCATGCAATGGTGCATCCTTTCCGAAAGCTTGAACCATTCGGTTCACAAGAAGGGTGACCACGGCTATGGTGCTATTTGGGGCGGAAATAATGCCAGCTTTCATCACAACCTGTTGGCTCACCACAATAGCCGAAACCCGCGTTTCGATCATCCGGGCGTTTACGACTCAAAAGAGCAAATGCAGGAGTTTCGGGGACCGGTGGAATTTGTCAACAATGTCATTTACGATTGGCGCAACCATGCCAGCTACGGCGGTGAAGCCGGTCAGTTTAACCTGATCAGCAACTATTACAAAGCAGGGACAGCGTCCCGGAGAACAGAACAATTTCTGCAACCCTATGCTGAAGATCACGGGTATGGCAAATTCTACCTCTCGGGCAATGTTGTCGAAGGGGAAAAGCAAATCAATCGCAATAATGACCTGGGAGTTGACATGAAAGATGGTGGAGATTTCAAAACAATTGAAACTCCGGCCCCCTTCCCCATTCGTGGTGATTTAAAAATTGAACCTGCAAAAAAAGCCTTTCACTCAGTCTTGGCTCATGCAGGAGCATCCTTACA
>NZ_JBZQJF010000329.1:0-6494 GCF_059905295.1 Mangrovibacterium sp. | reverse complement strand
CGAAGGATTGTCGTATAAGTTCAACCCGGTATTCTGGAACTATGCAAAACTGATTTCAGGTATCCTTCGTCACGGTATGCCAATTCATAAAGTGGTGAATACTGTTAACGGATTGCAACTGGATAATGAAACCATTAACAGCTGGAAAGCTGGTGTTGCCCGTGCTTTGAAGAAATATATTCCGAACGGAACAATTGCTGAAGGTGCTGCCTGCGGCGAATGTGGTTCTAAAAACGTGATCTACCAGGAAGGATGCTTAACATGTCCGGACTGCGGATCATCGAAATGCGGTTAATTAAGAAGAATTGCCATATACAACAGGAAAGACCGTCCGAAAGGATGGTCTTTCTTTTTTCTACGAACGGTAGATTCTCCAACCCGATAGCAGGGAAGCTTCTACAGTTTGTAGAAAGCCCAAAGTAGTCGCCGAGGCCTTTCTACAATTTGTAGATGTTCAAACGGATAGCCGGGAAACTTCTACAAATGGTAGAAGTTCCAAAGTGGTTGCCGAGAGGTTTCTACAATTTGTAGAATCGTCCCGGCACTTCTGCTGGCAAATCTACCATTGGTAGAGTTGTCTTTTGGAGCTCCGGTCTGTTTCTTCAAGTATCTTACCAAATAAATGGGGTATCATACAGAAATGACAGTTCTTATTAAATCGGTCATTAGTAGGACGACGAAGGAGGACGCAATCCTTGAAATGTAGCATATCGAATAACCAATAAGAAATGTAGAAGTAAGAAAGCGCAAACGTTAAAGTTTCGAGTTTCAAGTTGCGGGTTATTACCCACTGCCCTTGCTGGTGCGTGATAGTATCGCGTTCCTTTTTGGAATTTAAAAGCTGGAATTTGAGTCAGCTTGCAGCTAGTAGCTTGCAGCTCTTTCAATCCTTCAATCCTTCATTCCATCTATATCCTACAATCATTAAATCTGTCATTGGTCGTGTAGTTGGGGCGAATGAAAAAAGCTGCCTAAATCTCTTTAGACAGCTTCATATCTTTTGTTCTTGTGTACTTCAGCAACGGCTGGTAAGGCTTTAGTTACCCATGTTGATCTGGCTTTGTATTTTATCGTTTTTAGCCTGATCAGGCAAGGCAAGTGAGTAAACAATAGCTTCTACCTGGCGAAGGTAATTACGCTTGTTGTAGCGAGGTGCATAAACAAAACCTTCGGCTACCACAACCCGGTTGTTCGCTGCATCCAATACCGCGAGGCTAATGTATGGTCCACCCATGAAATCATTCTCAATACGCCACAAGCCACGCGTTTCAACTGCATAGTTGTTTTTATAATGGAAAATGGTAGATGTTGGATCCACCCGATGTTCCGAAACCATGTAGGTCCCCGGTGATTGTCCTTCGATATACTTACCCAGTATGGAGTCGCGTTTTTGCTCTAAATAGCTAGCCGTAAATGTGCTGTCCGAAACATAGGGGAACGAGTAAAAGGCAATTCCCTGAATGACTTCAGGCGCATCGTAACGAGCCCAGGTAAAATTGGGTCCCTGGTTAGCCACTTTGTAGCCTACCGGAACTGACACGTCTACCTTTACGTTTTTCTCAACAGCTGCTTCAACTTCTTTATTGTTGTATTTCTTGTAATTCATCTTCAGCCGGTCGCGTTCTGCTTTTAGTAAGTAAGCCACGATTTTGTCCGAATTTTTCTTGAAAATCGTATCGAAGTCCTCATTCGATTTGGCCGAGATATTAACCACTGCTTGTGGCCAGGCCCAAATATCTTTTTTGAATTCTACTTTAGCTGTGTCGATGGTTGGCGAAATACGCACATTAATAATGTTGCGGCTACTTTTAAAGATGTCCTTGAAGGCTGCCGGCGGAACATTAATTAAATCGAAAAGCGGTTCTTCCTGCGGGAGGGAGAGCTGTGCTTGTGCCAGTGTTTTTTGGATGCTTTCGCCTACGCTGCTGTCCCAGCTTTCTTTTGGGATTACAACGACAACTTCGCCGGCTTTACCGGTAATTTTCTTCATTAGTTTCGTGTCGTCCTTGCAAGAGCTTAGTACCAAACTAATACTTATGAATGTTAAGAGAATGAGGCTTAAACGTTTCATGTTGCTGATTTTATGATGTGCAATACGTTATACAAAAATCTTACCAGACTGCACAAGGTGAATGGTTCCGGTAAAAAAAATCCCGTCAGGCTATGACGGGATGTATCGATCGTAATTGGGATTAATCTTTTTGTTTCTCCTTTGTTGAGCTTTTGTCGTCATCGTCCTCGTCCTCAGATGATGCTTTTTTGAACTCCTTCATTCCTTTACCCAGTCCCTTCATGAGTTCAGGAATTTTGCGGCCACCAAACAGTAATAGAACAATTACCAAGATGATTAAAATCTCTTGGGGCCCGAACATTCCCAGAATAATTGATAAAAGCATAGTTAATAAGTTTATATGGTTTCTACAAAAATAGAAAAAATCTAATTTACTCTTAATTAAACAGTTTTATAATGTCGTTGGCGTTGGCAAACAAGACCAGGGCCAGCAAGATGATCATACCTGTAATTTGTGCATATTCCAGGAATTTCTCGCCTGGCTTACGTCCGGTAATCATCTCAAAGAGCAGGAAGGTTACGTGTCCACCATCCAATGCAGGAATGGGTAACAGGTTCATTACACCTAGGATAATCGACAGGAAAGCTGTCATGTTCCAGAAAGCGTACCAGTCCCAGGCGCCTGGGAAAATGTTACCGATTGAGATAAATCCACCCAGTGATTCGTAAGCTTTTGTTTTCGGTGAGAAAATTAGCTTGAACTGTTTCAGGTAATCTTTCACGGTGTTTACCCCGCGTTTAATACCTGCAGGAATAGATTCAGCAAAAGTGTATTTAATCGTCTTGGTCTTGAGATATGCCATGGTCTCCGGATCGAAGTCGGCCTGAAACCCTAGTTTTCCATCTTCGTCAACAGTTACCGGGACATCCATCGGCTTTTCATCGCGCAGGATGTTTAAAGTAATCGTTTCTTCTTTGTGTGAACGCAGGTACTTGATAAACTGGTCGTAAAATTTGAAGGTTTGTCCATCAACACTTACAAAATGGTCCCCTTTTTCCAGTCCGGCTTTGGCCGCAGGGCTATCTTTTACAAGTTTAGCAACTGAACAGTCGAACAGGTAACGGGGTGAAATATCAACCTGACCTTTGATAAGCGGTACCAGTTTGTCGTCGGTAATTTCAATATCTACTTTTTCGCCGTTACGATCAACTGTGATTGTATGGGCTTTGTCGAGTACGACAGTCGGCAGAATTTTCTGGAAGTTTTCGATGTACTGGCCATCCACTGACAGGATTTTATCACCATTCTGAAGACCGATTTTTTCACCGGCTTCGTTCACCATGATCCCGTATTTGGCACTGGCTGTTGGAGTATACTCGGTTCCGTAAGCATACAGAATAGCAATGTAGATGACAAAAGCCAGTATGAAATTCATTAAGACACCACCAATCATGATCAACAAGCGTTGGTAGGCTTTCTTGGAGCGGAATTCCCACGGTTGCGGTTCCTGGCTCAAAGCTTCTTTGTCCATCGACTCGTCAATCATTCCGGCTATTTTTACATAACCACCCAATGGCAACCAGCCAATCCCATACTCGGTTTCACCTTTTTTCACTTTAAGGAGTGAGAACCAGGGATCGAAGAACAGGTAGAATTTTTCAACCCGGGTTTTAAACAGGCGGGCGAAAGCAAAGTGTCCAAATTCGTGGAGGATCACCAGCAGTGAAAGACTTAAAATTAATTGGGCAGCTTTTATGAGTACTTGTTCCATTCGTTTTTACTTGTGTTTTTAGCTTCTTTTCTTGATTAATGAAGTTGTTAACAATCGTGTTTCCTTATCGGTTTGAATATAGTCATTCAAATCCGGATTTTTTATGAAAGCAACTTTCTGCATGCTTTCTTCAATAATGTCCGGCATTTCTACAAAGCGAATCTTCTCGCGTAGCAAAGCCTGTACCACAACTTCGTTTGCGGCGTTCAGGATGCAAGGCATGTTTCCGGACTGGTTAAGCGCTTCGAAAGCCAGTGCAAGGTTACGAAAAATTTTTGTATCAGGCTGTTCGAAGGTCAGCGTTGGGTAATTCATAAAGTTGAAACGATCGAAGTTCGATGGCAGTCGTTGCGGAAAGTTCATCGCATACTGGATCGGCAGCTTCATATCGGGTAGTCCCATTTGTGCTTTCATCGATCCGTCGCGAAACTGAACCAGCGAGTGCACAATACTTTGCGGGTGAATAACTACATCGATTTGTTCCGGTTTCAGGTCGAATAACCATTTCGCTTCAATCACCTCAAAACCTTTATTCATCATACTGGCCGAGTCGATGGTGATTTTGGCTCCCATGTCCCAGTTGGGATGTTTCAGGGCGTCGGCTGTGGTTACCTTTTGCAGCTGCTCGAGGCTGAAACCTCTGAACGGACCACCAGAGGCAGTGAGGTAAATCTTTTCGATCTCGTTCATGTGTTCCCCTGCTAAACACTGGAAGATGGCTGAATGTTCCGAGTCTACCGGATAAATGTTGACTTTGTTTTCAATGGCTTCACGGTTAACAATCTCTCCGGCGACAACGAGGGTTTCTTTGTTGGCCAAGGCGATGTGTTTGCCTGCGCGTATGGCATTGAGCGTTGGCAGCAAGCCTGAGTAGCCAACCATGGCTGTTAGCACCATATCGATGCTGTCCATTTGTACCACTTGCTCCAAAGCTTCTTTTCCGGCGTAAACTTTAATGTCTTCGTCCTTCAGGGCTTCTTGCAGAATGCTGTAACGGCATTCGTTGGCAATGACAACCGCATTGGGTTTAAACTTGCGGCTTTGTTGGATCAGTAGATCAATATTGTTGTTTGCAGTCAGCACTTCCACTTCGAAATGATCGGGATTTTGCTCGATCACCTCCAGTGCCTGTGTGCCAATCGACCCGGTAGATCCAAGGATAGCTATTCTTTTTTTCATGGTTTGGTTAAAAGTCGATGTATTCTTCGGGGTTCAACGGAACGCCTTTGTGCCAAAGTTCGAAATGCAGGTGCGGGCCGGTCGACAATTCTCCGGTATTACCCATGTAAGCAATTACTTCACCTGCTTTAACAATGTCGCCTTCTTTTTTTAGCAGTTCCGAGTTGTGTTTATAAACTGAGATAAGGTTATTGTCGTGTTGGATGTACATCACATAGCCGGTCTCTACGGTCCAGCCGGCAAAAATAACTGTACCGTCCATGACCGCTGAAATACGGGCGTTTGGCAGGCCTACGATATCAACAGCATAGTGGTTAATGTCTTTGTTGAATTTTTCGGTCACCATTCCTTTCATCGGGGTGAAGAGGTGAAGGTTGGCCAGTCTGGTCGCTTTTTGATCTTTTGCATTGATGGAAAGATCCAGTTGTTCTTCCAGCAGATGTTGTTCGAAAATCGAATCGTGGTTGTAGGTGTTTGCATTCAGCTCAGCTGGTTTTAATGTGGTATCGGTAGAGCTTGACTGATCTGGCGGGGCCTCTCCGTTCAACACCGTTTGAATTGTCTTCAGATAATTGTCGCGAAGTTGAATTTGGTCTTCCAACGAGTCGAGCATAACCGCATTCTTCACCATTAACTCACGAACATCTCCGGACGGATAGCCTGGAATAAATTCTTTTAGAGGGGTGGTAGCGATAATCAAAACTGTTAATGCAATTAATGCAATACCACCTAGTCCAAAGATCAAAAATACGTTGATTCTAGTGAGGCGCGCACTCCAAACCGTTTGAAATGAGGTGTCGTTGTAAATGATTAACCGGTAACGGTTCTGTAGTTTTTCTAAAATTTTCTTTTTTTTCTGTTCTTTCATGCCTCCGATTTGGAATCGTCAAAATTAGCTAAATTAGGCGGATAGCCATCTTAGGGAGGCTGAAATTAATACTTTTTAACGCAAGCAGAAAATTTAAAAATAATGCGGTCGTATTTGGATATTGAAAAACTTGTTCTATATTTGCAACCGCATTCGGGAAATGAAACACCGAAGACGTTCAAAAAAGACTAAAAATATTTAAGATATATTGCGGGGTGGAGCAGTTGGTAGCTCGTTGGGCTCATAACCCAAAGGCCGTCAGTTCGAGTCTGGCCCCCGCTACTACGACGAAGGAGAATCAAGAAATTGGTTCTCCTTTTTTTATTCTAACGTTATGGTATTTTACGTTTATGTACTCTACTCGGATAGCTATGATAAGATCTACATTGGAATGAGCTCAGATCCGGAGAAGCGCTTGTTTGCGCATAATAATCTACCAAAGGGATGGACAAGAAGTTATCGTCCTTGGATCATGATTTATACCGAAGAGTTTACTGAAAAATCATCAGCATTAAAACGCGAGCAAGAGTTGAAGTCACATAAAGGACGGGATTTTATTCGCACGAATATATTACCAAAGAGGTAGCTCGTTGGACTCATATCCGGCAGCAGCCGGACGTAGTTCGAGTCTGGCCCCCGCTACTACGACGAAGGAGAATCAAGG